>RZYP01000441.1 GCA_009930275.1 Negativicutes bacterium | reverse complement strand
TCTATGATCCAGGTGGCGGATGGTGCTCTTCAGGTCATCGATGAAAAATTGATTCGGATGAAGGAATTGGCGACACAGGCAGCGACGGGAACGTATACTGCTGACCAGCGAGCTATTATTGATGATGAATTTCAGGCAATGAAGGCTGAAATCGATAGAATTGCAAACTCAACAGAGTTTAATGGAATTAAATTACTAGATGGAAGCGCACCGCAATTTTTAGACGAAGAAAATCACAGTCAGACAAATGGCTCTTATGCATATTGGAAATTTGAAAATAATACAGGAGATTCATCAGGAAACGAGTTTAACGGTGTTCCGCACAACATTACCTATGGTACAGGTCAAGATAATAATGCTGCTTATTTCACAGGAAATGGAGACTCTTTTGTTTCAGTAGATAGTTTTAGCATGCAGTCTACTGAACTGACAATATCTTCTTGGATTTACTTAGAGTCGCCGGGAACAAGCGCAGAGCAAGCTAGACAGATACTGTCAACGTCTGCTGGCGATAGCGGAATGCAGCTAGAAATTTGGGGTATAGACAATAGAATTATGTTTGATGCAACATCTAGGGCTGAGTCGAGACTTCTAACGCCTCCAAATGTTGTAGAGTTGAATAAATGGCATTTTATAACAGCTACTGTAAATGGAAATACCTCGTCAATTTATGTTGACAATACGCTTGTCGCCCAGCGGACAGTGTCAGGGACTGTTAATTTGTCAAATGTTGGGCTAACAATTGGAAAAGACTACCCAAGGACAGATCAAAATTGGCACGGATTTATAGATGAATTTCAGATAAGATCAAACGGAGTGTCGCAATCATGGATACAAAATTCAATGAGTGGAGGCATACAGGATAGTAATATTAAGGAAGTAGATGGGTCTATATTAATACACTTCGGTCCAAAAAACAGAAGACTTGAAGACTATTATCCAGCAAAAATTTCAAAAGCTGATTCTGAATCTCTTGGTATAAATGAGACGGCAGTCGAGACACAAAAGAATGCACAAGAATCATTAACAAGAATCACAGACGCAATCGTCTACAAAGACAAAATCAGGGCAAACCTTGGAGCAACCCAGAATCGGCTTGAAAATACTATCACCAATCTTCAGATCCAAACTGAAAACCTCCAGGCTGCTGAGTCGCGCATATCTGATGCTGACGTTGCCCAGGAGATGACAGCGTTTGTCAAAGAG
>RZYP01000124.1 GCA_009930275.1 Negativicutes bacterium | reverse complement strand
CATCACATTGTTTTTTATCTTAAATTTGAGCGAATACAGAAAAATTATTTACCTTTGCACCCACAAATCATCGGGATGTAGCACAGTTGGCTAAATACCCATTCATCTCTAACCCTTTCCCATAAACGTTTTCGGAGATTCTAATTTTGTCGGGTACTAATTTTGGTACTAACTTTTCGAAAAGAACCTACAATAACACCCAAAAAACACCCTCCCAAAACAGACATATTTCTGCCGTAATTACCTAAATTCTTTAACAACATTTAACCTGATGGGGGTGCACCCCCTATGGGGTGGGCTGAAATGAGGGCTTCCATACGACATAAATTTTTCCCCGATTTTTCCAAAATATTCATCCCTGTTATTTTCTTTTGTTGGCAAAATAATTGAAGCGGTTTTCTTCTCTATGGGGAAATATTCTACACTATGTGCCGAGGTCGCACCAAACGACCGATGCCCCGCACCTTCATTAAAACACTATCTAACAGACATATAGCAATAGGTCGCACCGAACGACTTGTTTAGCGGTAGTCAGCAGGGCAAAAACGCTTGCCTATTTGATTCCCTATTCTTACATTTGATAGTTAATTAATATTAATTAATGTTATATACTAATGTAATAAAGAGGGTATTAATATGGAATACAAGGATTTAGCGAACAAAGAGGTTCTAACGGTCGATGAAGCGTGCATCATCACAGGTATGTCAAAGATAACGATTTACAACCTGATTAAAGCGGGTAAGATTCCCGCCAATAAGCCGAGCGGGAAAATCATTTTTATCGAGAAAAAGGCTTTGATAAATTGGATGTTAGGCAGATGATGACAGAAAGCTACGAGGTGGAGAAGCTGGTGGGGATGATTGGCGAAAAGAGAAAGTATTTGGCGAAACTGACCAACGATTTTCAGCAGAAAAAGATACAGGAAGAGATTCTGTTTCTTGAAAAACAGGTGTTGCCGATACTACGAAGGGAAACCACGTTGCTTTATTCTGACATTACGAACTATGTAGAGGGTAAGATAGCGGATGCCGTTGATGCGGACTGCAATGCCCTGTTGATGTTCGTGCCGTTGGGAGACATAACAGAAAAGTGTGTTATCGGTGTGATAAACCCGAAGACGCAGAGAATTGGGCAATCAAACATTGATGCAATGGAGATAAGCGTCGATAGTATGGGCGTGGAAGGGAGAGAAATAGCGGTAAAAAACATTGAGGTATGAGCGAGAAGGTATTTGATTTTCGGGGGGATAATAATAAATATGAATTTGACGTGTTTGCAAGTGAATTGATTCCCGATGCCATTGTGGCACTTCAACAGGGTGAGACACCTATATTTTCATTGGGTGATGTCTCTACGATAACGGGAATGGCAAAGAGTAGAAAAACATTCCTGATCACGGCTATCATTGTAGCGTTTTTAAAAGATGGTGGGTTTATGGAGATGAACAGCGACCTTGACGAGAAGCGGGTGCTTCTGATTGACACCGAGCAGAGCAGAGCACACGTGCAACGTCTGATGAAGCGTATATTTAGAATGATGGGATGGGATTTTTCAACAGAGGTAAAAGACAGGCTTCGGGTGCTTTCTCTAAGAGAATTGACACCTGACGCACGATTTAAGACCCTTACGGAGACGATTGCAGACTTCAAGCCAACGCTTGTACTTGTAGACGGTTCTGCGGATTTAATCGATAACACCAACGATTTAACGGTTTCTAATGCTATGGTAAATGAATTAATGAGGTTATCATCACAGCATCATTGCCATATATGTTCGGTAGTCCACACCAACCCGAACAGCGAGAAAACAAGAGGGCATTTCGGGAGCGAACTACAACGGAAAAGTGAGACGGTTATGCTGGTTGCCAAAGAAGGTGACTTCACCACAGTAAAACCGCAATTCACTCGAAACATTGAATTTGCGCCATTCTCATTTCGGATTAATGAAAAAGGATTGCCCGAACAAGTTGAGATGACCGTAAAGAAAAAGGAAGACCTTCGGGGGATATATGAAGAGATTTACTCTTATTCTACATATTTGTCTTATGGTGATTTGAAGGAGAAGCTAATGGATGTTACGGGCAGGGGAAAAACTGCCTGCGAAAATCGGATAAAAACAGGATTGGACGATGGTTTAATCTATAAAGACATTGATGGCAATTATCGTCTTTATATAGAGGAAGTTAAGGAGAATATGGTACTACCCTTTTAGAAAATCAGGTGAACCCACCCACACCACACCCATATAGTGATATGGGTGGGTGGGGTTAGGGATGTTCGCTTGAAAAAACAAATAATAAGAACATGATAAACATAGAAGATGAACTTTTTAGCGACACCCAAACCGACTACTCGTTTAACGAGCTGATAGAAGAGTTGGAGCGAACAGGCGAGATACTACGACGATGGGAACAGGGTGCACCCATAGATAATGCACCAAAAACAAAAACAAAAACCAAAGAACTATGAAAAAAGAAACATTATTCAGTAATGAGATTTTCAACGACAAAATCTTTAATGACACAAAGAGAAAGTACGAACAAATGGCAGAGCAATTGCCCGACCTGCTGGCGTCGATTGGTGCCGAAGGACTACCCACGGACTGGGAATTTATTGAAAGCATCACACACAACGAAGGTGCATTTCGTGAATGGGTAGAGGAACAAGCCAAAGAGCGACAAAAAGGAAAGTTCCTCACCGTTGCCGAGATTCAGCGCAACGCAGACGAATTGAATGAGTTCTATTCCCGACTGATTCCCTATGTGAATGAGATTAGGCGAATGAGAATAGCACGGCTTCCCCTTATCCCTGTTGATGACTCGGTGGCGGTGGATATGGAGAAGGTAGAAGACCTTGCAAAGAAAGAAGCGACCACCAAGATTGATGCCACAAAGATGCAATCTTATTGGGAGCAAGTGAACAAGGTAGTGGAAGCGATTAACGACCTGAAAGGGTACGAAGAAAAGAACGGACTACCCGACAGCACGTTTAACCCCGCTTCAATTTCAATGGGGATGGATGGGGTTTATATGACACCACCTAATTTGTCTGTAACTCAATTTAAAGACAAGTTTTCGAGCCCTGAACAATTTCAAAATCTATTTCTAAACATTTTCAAAAAGTAACTACTATGGAAAAAACAAACGATGCTCCCGAATGGGCTAAAGAATTAATCAACGCCGTTAATGAGCTTAAACAGAGGGTTGACACCACCCACCCCGAAGCAGAGAAGAGTAAGAAGCCCGACTTTTCCTCCTTCGTTGAAAAACTGAGGTTTTCGGGGCAGATACCTGATGATAAGTAATTAACGCTGGCAGGGGGGTTATTCCCCCTGCTTAATTAATAGAACATGAACCTTACATTTCACAAAGAACCTTTTCACATTCCTGATGAATGGAAAATAACCCTCTGGCGATTCAATTTTGACGACTCATCCCCGCTGTTGCCCGCAAATGAAAAAGCCGAAAAGTGGGATAAGAACGCTAAGGCTGTTTCTGCCGATATACCAGGTATTTTCGCTATGCAAGCGGAGCAATTATTAACAGGATATGCCCGCTATGCGCTTTTAGGCTACGCACCTGTTTTGGGGCTTTTTGACTCGACCTCTTCGAACTTTTTGAAAATTGAAGCCGACAGGCGAGACGTTTTATTTGTCAGCACCGAAGAGATTGCCGTTTCCAAGGCTAATATCATTGAGACGATGACACACAAACAATTCGGGAGGCTTTATCCTGCTTTTCCTTACGTGACGACAATGGCTAACGGTGGCGGCGTGATTCCCTACTATAGAAAGGTCTATGCCCTGATGCGGGATTATTTCAAAGATGAAGAACTCACAGGAAAGGGGGTATTTTCCCTACCTGATGGATTCCCTCATTCACTAAGAGTGGACAAAGGGATAAATTTGTTAAGCCGAAAGATGGCGGTAAAAAACAACGTTAGTACTTTTGCCTATTGGCACGATGTTATGAAAAGCACAGGACACGACCCTGAACACGGAAAGAGAGCTTCGGAAGTGATAGAGCTGAGCAGAGGGCGCAACAAGTTTAAGATGGTGGATGTTGACCGACTTTCTTTTGCCTGTAAGCATCATTCTACGATGCTACGAAGCGGAGATACCTTGATAGATATTTGCTTTGATGCTGACCGATTGGACTTGTTTTACAGAGGTATCACACCAAACCCCGATTTAATGGCGACCGAGATGGGGGCGTACTATGCCGAACATTACGATGAATATTTGAGAGAGATAAAACCGATGAAAATAACAGCAGAATAGTGTTTTTGGTTTTTGTTCGATTGGAGGGGGAGACGGTTGTTTCCCTCTCTTTTTTAAAACGAGCCATTTTAAGGCGTTTTAAGCCATTATTTTTATTCGGGTGGTATCTATATATTAAGAGTATGTTAAAAGTGTCACATAGGGCTTTTAAATAAGCGAGAGGGGCATTTATAGTTAAATAGTGTTAAGCTATAAAAATGGATATTAATTTAATTCCGAGATCATGCAACATTTCGTTGCAAAGATAGCGATTGACTCTTTAATCTTAACTTCGGATAACCATTGAACAAAATTATCTGCAAAATAGTGTTGTAATTAAACGTCGGATAACTTTTTTCTGTTGCATTGTTATATATCTATAAAGCTATTGCACAGTATTTTAAACCTGTTTACCTTTGCTGAATAACTTAAAAAATGATGTTATGAATGATTTGATTAAAGCGTACAAAGAGATTAACAGAGCATCCGACATTGTAGGTGATGTTATGGCGGGGATTTATAGCGGTGATGAACACGATGAAGTAATGGAGAACTTTCTATTGGCGATTGACCGGGCGAATGATGAATTAACTAAACTCGTTGCAAGGTGCATTCGGGTGGAATTGGGCTAAAAGATTAGATTTGATGGCGGGATATACTTCCCGCTTTTTTAATGCCGTTAATATTATATATAATGGTGTCAAAGCAGAACACCCCATGTAAATCAACCAATTAGGCGCACCCCAATTAGATAGCTTATTGAGGGGAAAGAGGTATGAGACGGAGAAGGTTATAGCTTCATTTAAAGGGAATCAATATACAAAGTGGTGTGGGGCATTTGGACCACCACCAAAGCCATTGTATAACAGCACGATAAGTACAGAGAGGTCAAAATGAACCCTCTGCAAAAGATAAGATGTTTGAGTATAGCCATCATGTCGTTTTTACATGATGCCAAAGCAAAGTGCCCAAATTGGGCTCATTGCACCAAACGATGTTAAATTGATGAGAACCAACCGACCCATTCTCTCACTACCTGCCTACTCTTACCCTCCGAAGCCGATTTATTATTTAGAACCATTCTAAATAGAAAGATATATCGTGCACGACACAACGCACGTATAACGTTAATATAAAGATATTTAACACACCTTCGGGCAATGGTGCTAAATAGAATATCTAACATTCCCCCTGAAATATTTACAGAGCTTTCGCAAACAAATCAGCGACCGACCGAGAACAAGTTGATTGATTCCCGACCGATATGTAGCTGTTATCCTGATGCCGTTGTTACCCTGATGATGCTATGGTGGTATCGGTGAAGGTGCTTCAATTATCTATGCAATTAAAGAGAGCGCAAAGGGCAAACAAGCCATTTTAAGGCGATTTAAGACGCGATAATTATTTTGGGTAGGTAGATATGCGGAAAGCAATATAAATGCCACAGAAGGGCTGATATGAAGCAAGAGGGGTATTTAACATTTCCCCCTGATGCTGGCGGGAGAAAAACCCCCACCGGCACCAAAGATGGTAATTAGTCTGCAAAGAGCCAATCTATGAACATTCTATTGCACCTATCAATGAGGGTGAAATCCTGTTCGATATAAATGTCGGTGGTTCTGTTTCCATCCACGTGATTCAGACATTGTGCTACATCCCCTTTGCTGATATAGAGTTTATTTCTCATTATTGAAGCAACAGACCTTCGAGCATCGTAATAATCGAAGCTATGCAAGAAGCCCTCACCATATACCTGATTG
>RZYP01000440.1 GCA_009930275.1 Negativicutes bacterium | reverse complement strand
CTTAAAATGCACTATCTTTGTTTCGAAAAGTTAGTACCAAAGTTAGTACCCAAATTTAAACGATTAAAACAGCATTACAATGAAAGTAAGTTTTAAACCGCTTGTCTATCTCTATAAACAGCGTGATGATATTGAAATCGTCAGCAAAGATAAAACATTTGCCGTTACTATCCGCATTGGTTACAAAAAAAAATATGCTCATATTGAAACAAGGTACAGGGCTGGTAAGACTGAACTAAAACCGTTCAAAAAAGAGGGGCAAAAGATTGGTGAGTTAAAGAACGGCTTTCTAACAGACAAATGCAATGGCATCATTGCAGACTACAACGCTATCATCAGGGAAGCTGAACTACCCGACAACAGCACCGTACAGGATATAAAGGAACTGTTATTGAAGGGAGCAGCTAAGCCCGATGCAATAGATTTTTTGAGAGAGTTTGAACGCTATATAGAGAAAAACAGGGCATCGGCAAGTTACCGCATATACTCTGCGACATACAACCATTTACGTTCTTTTGCGGGTGTCAGGCTTCCAATAGAAAACATCACACCTAACTACCTAACCGATTTTCAACGCTATTTAGAACCTAAAATGGGCAGTAGGGGTGTAAACCTATATATGTCAAGGGTGAAGGTCATATATCGGTGGATAATGGATGATTACGAAAGCAAGGGTTATCAATTCAGTTACCCATTCAGTAGAACCCAATCAGGCAACAAATATCAAATACCAAAAGCTAAATATGCTAAGACTGTTGCGCTCACGAAAGAACAGCTTCGAGCAATCATAGAAGCACCGCTAACAGGCATCAGGGCAAACAGGGCAAGGGATTTATTTGTTATCTCTTTGTTGTCGCTCGGCACTAACGCAAAGGATTTATTTCTGTTAGATAGCATCGGAAAGAGAATAGAGTACAAGCGTTCAAAAACCAAAGGAAAGAGAGAGGATGAAGCTTTTATTTCTATTGCCGTACAGCCTGAAATAAAGCCATTTATCGCTAAATATTGGGGCAAGGTTAGTACCAAAGTTAGTACCAGCCCATTGGCGCAAATGTATGCTTCTCCTGAACAGCTAAACAAAGCAATCCTGTATGGTCTGAAACAGGTCGTTAAACAAGTCAATCAGGTATATGGTGAGGGCTTCTTGCATAGCTTCGATTATTACGATGCTCGAAGGTCTGTTGCTTCAATAATGAGAAATAAACTCTATATCAGCAA
>RZYP01000439.1 GCA_009930275.1 Negativicutes bacterium | reverse complement strand
AACAACTGCTGCTCGCCCAAGCCATTATTAATAAAGGCTGGAGCGTACGCAAAGTTGAAGATGTCGTGAAGGAATTCAAGGAAGGCCGCGACATCAAAGTACTTATTGAAGAAACGCCAGTGCTGGAAAAGAAAGAAAACGGCGTAAAAAAACAAAAAAATGTCAAGACACAGGAAAACCCAGACGTATTTTGCATTGATTTTCAAAATAAAATGATGTCAGTATTGGGAACTAAGGTAAAAGTACTGAAAAAGACAGATACTAGCGGCAAAATAGAAATTGAATATTATTCTTTGGATGATTTAGAGAGAATTTATGAATTATTGGAGGATAAAACCCAAGCGCTGCCTGTTTATCCTAAAAAGAAACAAAAACTCAATGTCTGAGTTTTGAAAGTACTGTCAATCAGGTCGGGTGGTCTTAGCAGAAAGGAAACAAATAATGACGGGAATGGGGACTATTGTTAATGCGGCCGCAATTCTTGCCGGCGCTGGCGCTGGACTGATTCTGCGGCAGGGGTTACCGGATAAGTGGCAGGAAACAATAATGCACGCCATTGGTTTGTCGGTCACGGTTATCGGTATTCAGATGGCTTTAAAAACAAATAATATTATTATAGTAATAATCAGTTTGGTAGCAGGGTCGATTATTGGCGAGCTGTTGGATATAGATAAAGCGTTGAATTGCTTCGGCACCTGGGTAGGTGGCAAGTTGTCCAATGACAAAGAAAAAGGAAGTGCGGCTGCCATAATAGGTCAGGGGTTCGTCGCGACCAGCCTTATTTACTGTGTAGGTGCCATGGCAATCGTGGGAAGTATACAGGAAGGCCTGACCGGTGACGCTTCCACGCTTTTCGCTAAATCTATTCTGGATGGTATAACCGCCATTATTTTTGCAGCGAATATGGGCGTCGGAGTTGCCTTGTCAGCTGTAAGCGTGGCCTTGTACCAGGGAAGCCTGACATTTCTTGCAGGTTCAATGGAAGCTATCATGACGCCATTACTTTTGGCAGAACTAACTGCCACAGGTGGTATTTTAATTATCGCCATCGGACTGAATATGCTGAAGCTTGTTAAAATCAGAATTGCCAATATGTTGCCTGCAATTATTGCTGCCGGCATTGTTACGGAATTATTCGCTTTTTTTAATTAAGGAGAGACAAAAGAATAATGGATAATCTAAATTATGTGTTAAACGCTAATATTACGATCGTTGTTG
>RZYP01000438.1 GCA_009930275.1 Negativicutes bacterium | reverse complement strand
GATTTCAGCCTGCTTCACAAAACCGATGCTCTGCAACTGACTGACCTTGCAAGCCTCACTATATTGGAGCAGGCGCTCACTGCCAGCCACCAGCAGGTGAATCTTTAAGGCGTGCCGGCTGGCGCCTACGTTTACCGGATTTTCAACAGCAAAGGACTGGAGGAAAGCGGGAAATTGGTGGTGGAGTAGAAATGGAAGCAAATCATACCAGGAGCTTTGCACACTGACAGGTTTTTTAAATTAACTCCGTTAATGTTATCAAACTCCCACCAAACCTGAAACTGCGGTGGCTTTTGCTGTCAATTCAACAGTTGATTGATTTTCATTCAATATTCGATATTCCTTATTCTATTCTTCTTCAATGGCTCACCATAGCATAACCTTTTCCGTTGTCTCGCTGCTGCCGGAGGACAGTTTTACAATGTACAATCCGGGATTAATCTTTTTGCCTTCTTCAGCCGCTATATCGAATGTGAACTGGTTGATGCCGGACTTGTGATTTAGCATTTTTTGATAGACTTTCCTGCCATTTACCGAATACAGTTCAATCAACATACTTCCACTTTCACAAGCCGAAAAATCAATGCTGAACGAGTGATGTGCAGGGTTTGGATGCAGGTTAATAATATTCAGACAATTCTTACCAGGATCAAATGCATTTACATCTTTTGGCACACTGAAAAGAAGTTCTTTGGTGCGAACAACATGTGAAAAGTTGTCGGCAATAAGCTGCCGATCAAGGCCTGAGATGATTGCAGATGATTTATATAACCCCGATTCGAGTATGGTGTGCGCCAGGTTAATGGCCGCGTACAGCGAATCGTAATATGAAACTGGCTGGTTTAGCATGTTTTCGTAGTTATCAATAGCTGTAGCAAAATCTCCTTTGTTGCGCAGCGCAAGATTCTTGTATTCGAAGGCATATTTCTCGATACTGGTATTGATAAGGCTGTCCTGTAACACATGTTCCATGTTCTGTACAAAATCGTCCCATAACATTTCCCCATACATATAGCATAAATACTCTCCCGGCACTGCATACAAAGCCAGATAATTATCAGGGTATTGCATGATAAACTGTTGGAACATCTGTGCGGCAGGTACGTATTGTTGCTGTTCAAATTGATAAAACGCTTGTTGAAGCAACTCTTCGTATGGATCGAGTGTTAGTTGCTTGAAATTGGTCTGAGCAGTATCCAATAAGGGACTGATAGTAAATT
>RZYP01000123.1 GCA_009930275.1 Negativicutes bacterium | reverse complement strand
GGTTTTGCACCTTGGGACATCTTAATTTGTATTTCATCGGCATTAACCAAATAGTTGCTTGTTACGCCGAAACGGCCTGAAGCAACCTGCTTGATTGCGCTGCGTTTGCTGTAGCCATTGGCCATGGTTCTGAAGCGTGAGGGGTCTTCGCCGCCTTCACCCGTATTACTCTTGCCGCCGATGAGATTCATGGCGATAGCCAGACACTCATGTGCTTCCTTGCTCAGGGAACCGTAGGACATGGCGCCGGTTTTGAAACGCTTGCAGATACTTTCTATCGATTCCACTTCGTCAATTGAGATAGGTAAACGCTGCGGAGAAAAGGAGAGAAGGCTTCTCAGGTTTTGTCCTTCAAAATCTTCGCCGCCCAATTGATTAGAGAATTTTTTGAAGAGTTCATAGTTATTCTCGCGACAAGCATGCTGCAAAGTGAAAATAGTCTGCGGATTATAAACATGTTGTTCGCCATTATCACGCCATTGATAAGCAGAACCGGAAGGGTAGCTGCAAGGATCAAGAACTTCCTCGGTAAAGGCAGGGTCATGACGCATTTTTACTTCTTTGGCAATTTCATCAAGACTAATGCCGCCAATGCGGGAAGGAGTTCCTGTGAAGTATTCCTCGATTACTTCGTTGCTTATACCGATTGCTTCAAAAATTTGTGCACCGCGGTAGCTCTGGACGGTCGAAATACCCATTTTGGAGAGTACCTTGGCAATGCCATGGGTACAGGCATCGATGTAGTTATCAGTTGCCTTTTCAAAAGTGATGCCTGTCAGCATGCCGTTAGAACACATGTCATCAATGGTTTCAAATGCCAGATAAGGATTGATGCCGCTGGCACCATAGCCCAGAAGCAAGGCAAAATGATGCACTTCCCTTGGTTCTCCTGATTCGAGAATGATGCTCGCTTTTAAACGAGTGCCGTTGCGTATCAGGTGGTGGTGCAGGCAGGCGCAGGCCAGAAGAGACGGAATAGGAGCCATTTCTTTGTTGACGCCACGATCTGAAAGAATAAGGATGCATTTGTCTTCAGCAATCATTTTATCTGCTTCGCGGCACAGTGCTGCTAAGGCCTTCTTGAGGCCGGAGCCGTCTTTATCCACTGGGAAAAGGATAGGGAGTGTTGCTGCTTCAAATTTTGGCTGTTTGATATTTTTTAATTTTGCAAGTTCGATATTGCTGAGGATAGGTGACTCCGCAGATATTTGGCGACAGCTGTCCGGTTGCGGGTCAAGAAGGTTCTTCTCCGGCCCGATAGCACTGGTTGTGTCTGTGAAAACTTCTTCTCTGATTGCGTCAATCGGCGGATTTGTAACCTGCGCAAAAAGTTGCTTAAAGTAGTTATACAAGAGTTGGGGTTTCTCAGAGAGAACTGCTAAAGGCGCGTCGTTACCCATTGCTCCGACAGGGTCAAGAGCGTTTGTTGCCATAGGTTTCAAAAATTTAGACAATTCCTCCAAGGTATAACCGAAAGCGATTTGCCTTCTCATTAATGTTTCAAAATCAGGCTTCGGCAAATCAGTATTGAGTTCGATGTTTTTTAGTTTGATTAGGTTATCGTCCAACCATTTACGGTATGGGTGCTCTGTTGCGATTTTGTTTTTGATTTCGTCATTGCTGATGATGCGACCTTCCACGGTGTCGATGACAAGCATGCGTCCGGGACGAAGGCGGTCTTTTTTGACAATTGTGTTAGGCTCGAATTCAAGTACGCCGACTTCTGAAGCAAGCACGATGGTATCGTCTTTGGTGATGTAATAGCGCGAAGGGCGTAATCCGTTACGGTCAAGAGCGGCACAGACGGTGCGGCCGTCAGTAAATGCCATTGCTGCAGGTCCGTCCCAGGCTTCGATAAGTGAATTGTGATATTCGAAGAAGGCCTTCAAGTCAGGATTAATATGCGGGTTTTTGCTCCATGGTTCGGGGATCATCATCATGACGGAGTGTGGCAGACTGCGGCCAGACATTACGAGAAATTCCAGGCAGTTGTCAAACATACCGGAGTCACTGCCTGTCTCATCGATAACGGGCATGACCTTTTTAATATTTTTGCCCCAGAGACTGTTATTGCACATAGTTTGACGTGAACGCATCCAATTAATGTTTCCACGCAAAGTATTGATTTCGCCGTTGTGCATAAGCATACGGTATGGGTGGGCACGTTCCCAGCTTGGGAAAGTATTCGTGCTGAAGCGGGAGTGGACAAGGGCGAGCGCAGTTTCAACCGAGCAGTCCTGTAAATCAAGGTAGAAGTTGCCTAATTGAACGGTTGTGAGCATGCCTTTATATACTATAGTGCGGGAGGAAAGACTTGATAGGTAGAAATATTTGCCGCCGCGCAGGCTGCCGTAACGAATTTTATTTTCGGCCTCGCGTCTGATAATGTAGAGTTTGCGTTCGAAAGCATTATCATCAATAGCAAGCCTTTCCATTACTTTGGCATTAGCATTAATAAATACTTGCATCATATGCGGTTGACTTTGGCGTGATTTATCGCCTAAAATCTCTGAGTTAACAGGAACGTTTCTCCAACCGATTACTTCTAAATTGTTTTCGCGCACGATTTTTTCAAAATGCCGCTGCAGGTTCTCTCTTTCTACTGCATCCGGTGGCAGAAAAACCATGCCTACTGCGTATTCCCCAACCGGGGGCAACACGATGTCCTGTTTCAGGCATTCTTTAACAAAGAAGGCATGAGGAATTTGAAACAAGACCCCAGCGCCATCACCTGAATTATTGTCTGCACCTTGGCCACCGCGGTGGTCGAGATTTTTCAGGACGGTAAGCGCCTGACGAAGGATTTTGTTCGATTTTTTGCCTTTAATATTTGCAACAACGCCTAACCCACAGGCATCATGTTCAAACCAAGGATCATATAGACCCTGCTTAGGCGGTAGTGTCGAAAATTTCATAAGAAACTCTCCCCTCAAAAAAAAGTAATGTTACTATCTTATTATATTTTTTGCGCGATAGATAGTCAAATTGTATACAATATTTTTGCATATCCGAAAATTGCGGACAAATATCGCTTCGACAACTAATATTTTGCATAGAAATGTCTATTAATAAGGAAGAAAGCAATAACGTATAGCATGGACTGTGTATTTTCGCTGTAATTTTGCCGTATATTTGCGCATTACCTTATTCTTTCTGCTTGTCATGTGCTATAATATAAATGTTATTATTTAAATGTGCGATTTTATTTTGACGAGGCTCGCTGCGACACAATAGATGAAAGATATCAGCATGGACTAAGGCGCTTTCGTTCAAATTGGTGTTTTTTTGCCTTGGTTTTCTGCTGCGGATGGTTATTTCAGCGGCCGGCTATGTTCTGGACAGGGTGGTGGGGAAAAACTGTTTCTGACTTTTGGCTTTAGTTTTGCATTATTTCTATACGGTGGTGTAAAATCTATTTAGAAAGCGGTGGTTGGTGATGTGGTTTTCAAAGCCTAATGACGAAGTTTTTAAAGAGTTGGATGTAAACCCGGCAACTGGTCTTTCCAATCAAGAAGCGCAAGCAAGGCTTGAGAAGTATGGTATCAACAAGTTACGCGGCAAAGCGAAAAAAAGCTTATTCCGCATGTTCCTTGAACAGCTCCAGGATACCTTGATTTATGTATTGTTAGCAGCCTCGGCAATTACTGTAGTTATTGGCGAGTATGCAGATACTGCTATTATTTTAATCGTTGTTATTATAAATGCCGTAGTTGGCGTGGCCCAGGAATATAAAGCCGGCAAGGCTGTCGAAGCCCTGCAGGATATGACGACACCGCACGCAATCGTCCGCCGTGAGGGTGAAATAAAGGAAATAAGCTCTGAAGAGGTTGTTCCCGGCGATATCATTATTCTTGATGCCGGTCGCTATGTACCGGCTGATTTGCGTTTGTTCGAAAGTGTCAACCTGCAAATAGAAGAGTCTGCTCTTACAGGCGAATCGGTACCTTCGAGCAAAGATTCCAAAGCAGTCCTTCCCCTTGGGCAAACGGCTTTGGGCGATATGGCCAATATGGCCTTTATGTCTACACTTGTGACCTATGGCCGAGGTGTAGGCGTCGTAACGTCGACAGCTATGGAAACAGAAATTGGCAAGATTGCAAAGATTCTTGACGAAGATAGCGACGATATGACTCCTTTGCAAGTCCGGATGGATGAACTTGGCAAATTCCTTAGCAAGCTTTGTGTTGGCATTTGCGTGCTGATGCTCGTAATCGCAGTCATTCAGGGTCGTGAGATATTCGAAATGCTGCTGACCTCCATCAGCTTGGCCGTAGCAGCTATTCCGGAAGGCTTGGCGGCTATCGTAGCAATTGTTTTGGCGCTTGGCGTAACGAGGATGTCGAAAATCAATGCTATTGTCAAGAAAATGCCGGCAGTAGAAACGCTAGGTTCTGTTAGTATTATTTGTTCAGATAAAACCGGTACCTTGACGCAGAATAAGATGACGGTCATCAAAACTTTTACCTTGGATAACGAGGGTGCAACGCATGAAGCGGAGATCGGCGAACAGGCTGCAGGCGATGAATATGAATTATTAAAGACTATGGCGCTTTGTACTGATGCTACATATGAAAAGGGTGAAAGCACAGGTGACCCTACAGAGGTTGCACTTGTTGTTTTAGCCGATAAGCATAACGTTAAGAAGGCTGAACTAGCTAAGATGCACAAAAGGGTAGCCGAGAATCCTTTTGATTCAGATCGTAAAATGATGTCAACATTGAATGTTGAAGGCGATCATTATCGCGTAAATACCAAAGGTGCAATGGATCATCTTTTGAATATTGTTACCCGCGTATTACACAATGGTGAAGTAATTCCGATGACTGATGAAATCAAGGCCAGATATATGGAGATTGAGAATAATATGTCAGACGACGCGCTGCGTGTTCTCGGCGGTGCCTACAAAGAAGTTGACACGATTATCGCTCCTGAAGATATGGAAAAAGACCTTATTCTGGCCGGGATCGTGGGTATGATTGACCCGCCGCGCCTGGAGGTAAAAGATTCCATTATTGAAGCACAGCAAGCGGGCATTACTCTTATTATGATTACTGGCGACCACAAGAATACCGCGGTTGCCATTGCTAAAGAGCTGGGCATTGCTGATTCCATTGAACAAAGCATTACAGGTTCGGAAATCGATGCACTTACTGATGAAGAATTCGCAGAGAGCATTTCCCAATATCGTGTATTCTCGCGTGTATCGCCTGAACATAAGGTTAAAATAGTAAGAGCCTTTAAGGCACAGGGCAGTATTGTTTCCATGACCGGTGACGGTGTAAATGACGCGCCATCGCTAAAATACGCGGACATTGGCGTTGCAATGGGAATTACCGGCACTGACGTTGCCAAGGGTGCTGCTGACATGATTTTGACTGATGATAATTTCACTACAATCGTCAGCGCGATAGAGGAAGGCCGTAATATTTACGATAACATTAAGAAAGCGGTTACTTTCTTGTTGTCCTGTAATTTAGGTGAGGTAATTTCGATCTTTGTTGCGATTTTGTTTGATATGCCGGTGCCGTTGATTGCCACGCAGATTTTGTGGGTTAACCTGATTACTGATGCACTGCCTGCTCTGGCTTTGGGAGTAGATCCGGGCGACCACGACGTTATGAAAAAGAAACCAAGAGATCCAAGGGAGAGCTTCTTTGCTCATGGTGCTGGTTACAGGGCTATTGTTGGCGGCGTGCTGATAGGTACGCTTACACTGGCTGCGTTCTACTTCGGTCTTACGGAATTCGGTTACGGAGTTTTCTCTGATGAAATTCCTGAAGATGTGCTGATATATGCACGCACGATGGCGTTTGTCGTCCTTGCTTCTTCCCAATTGTTTTATTCTATCTCCCTGCGGCATGAAAGCAAGTCTATTTTCCAAGTCGGCATTTTCTCAAACATATATCTAATTGGTGCGATTGTTGTTGGCCTGATTCTTCAAATTGGCGTAATAGAAATTGACGCCTTGGCTGCGGTGTTTAAATGTGTCGATTTGAATAGGGGCGATTGGCAGATGGTGTTTATTTTCGCACTGATTCCGTTGAT
>RZYP01000437.1 GCA_009930275.1 Negativicutes bacterium | reverse complement strand
CTTGCACAGATCCTATCGTTCTTATTGAACAACGTCTTGACTTCTCTTGTTATGTTCCAGATGGTTTTGGGACAGGAGACTGTGTAATCATTTCAGATGACAGACTTCACATCGTAGACTTTAAGTATGGGCTGGGTGTGCTAGTCGATGCCGTGGACAATCCACAGATGAAGCTCTATGCCCTAGGAGCGCTTGGAATCTATGACCACCTGTATGACATCAAAGAAGTGTCTATGACCATCTTTCAGCCAAGACGAGAAAATGTCAGCACCTGGACAATACCGGTGGAAGAACTAAAAGGCTGGGCTGAAGAGGAACTAAAGCCAAGGGCTGTCAAAGCCTTCAACGGTGAGGGTGAATACATCCCCGGTCCATGGTGTACCTTCTGTAAAGCGGCAAACAAATGTAGGGCTAGAGCCGAAGAAAAACTAAAACTTGCTGAGAAAGAATTCAAGATGCCACCTCTTCTGACGGATGCTGAAATAGAAGAAATCTTACTTGTTCTTCCCGACCTTACCAAATGGGCCAATGAAATAACTGCCTATGCCACTGATGCAGCAGTCAACCACGGTAAAGATTGGAATGGTTTTAAAGTTGTGGAAGGTCGCTCGGTTCGTAAGTATAAAGATGAAGAAGCCATCGCAGAAAAAGCTATGGCAGGTGGATATAAGGATATTTACAGAAAGAGCATTATTCCGATGACAGAGATGCAAAAACTGATGGGTAAAGCCAAGTTTGAGGAAATCCTCGGTGACCTCATTTACAAACCACCGGGTAAGCCGACCCTTGTTCCTAATTCGGATAAAAGACCGGCAATTAACGTAGCAGATGCTAAAAACGAATTTAACGAAATAATGGAGGATTAAATATTATGGCAAATATGCAAAACAAGACAAAAGTTATCACAGGTGTAAACTCAAGATTTTCTTACTTCCACGGCTGGGAGCCAGTATCCATCAATGGTGGTGCAGAAAAGTACAGTGTATCCGTCCTTATTCCAAAGGATGATAAGGAAACCATTAATGCCATCCATGCAGCTGTTGATGCTGCCATTGAGGAAGGTATCGCAAAGTTTGGTGGTAAGAAACCGAATAAGGCAGCCATTAAACTACCGCTGCGTGATGGAGATGTAGAGCGTGATGATGAGGCTTATAAAGGCCATTACTTCATCAATGCGAATAGCAAGACAGCGCCACAGATTGTCGACAAAAGTGTTAAGCCGATTATGGATCG
>RZYP01000436.1 GCA_009930275.1 Negativicutes bacterium | reverse complement strand
AAGCGGATGGAGAGGCATTTTTGCTGATACCTTGCTCTTCTCAGCGGTAAACCTTAACTCATTGCCGTAAAAATTGGCTTCGGTTAAGAGCGGGTAATCCGTAACCCTACAACCAGTATAGGCACAGAGCAGAAACACGCTTTTCGTGAATCGTTCGGTATCTGTTGAGGGGGTATAGTTCTCAAGCATCTTTAATTCCACCGCATTGAGATAGATATGCTCCGACGCCTCTTGTCTCACAGATAGAATTTTCTGAACTTCGTCATACTTCACCGGGAAGTTATACCCCGACCGTTCGGCTCTCCAGAAGGCTTTCTTAAAGTAGGTAAGATATACTTTTGCACTGTTTGGTGCTACCCTGCCAAGCGTATAGCTTTTCAGTCGTTCGAGTAGCCCCAACGTGATGTCTGTGTCGTTCAACTCATCCTTGATCGTAAGGAAGTCCCGGAAGAACGCAGAGGCCTGTGTAGCGGCTGCCTGCTCCGCTAAAAATTCTCCAAATGTTTTCATAATTCTGTTTTAATTGTTATCACTCATGATTATTATTCATTTTAAAACATTCGTAAATGCCATGTTAGCGGTCAGCTTAAGACCTCCTGCACTTGACCACCTTTGACTAAATGGAAAGTATCATCTTTAATTCTTAGATATCCATCTTCTGCATATACGTCAGCAATTCCAGACGAATAACCATTTGTAAAAGGTGTTCCCATTACTATTTGACCATTGGATTTTTTAAACCAATAAGGTTTATTTTGTTCGAGTTCCAACTCTCCTACGTTTACCCATTTTTCAGGGTCAATTAAAAATTTGTACATATTGTTTTGTTTTAAAGTTTAATGATAAAAACCGAACCGCTAACACACTATTGACAAAATAAAAGCCATCAAGTGTAGTGCTGAACTTCAACAGTAGTGCAAGGCTTTTACTTCGCCAATTGCCACCGGTTAATCGTTCGACTATTTTAAACCCGTTCGGGTTATTTAAGCCCATTATCAGCCATTCTTAGAAACGTTTCAATGTCTCTCCCCACCGAATAATGAACCTCGATATTTTGGCGTATATATCCGCTTTTTTTGTCTATACTGAAAGTATATTCCAAGCCTCCCTTTGTCATTCTGCCACGTGTTTCATTGTCCCAAATCTCCATGCCCTGCACGTTTCTCACGGTTCCGAGAAAGCCATCAATCTTTTCATCAATTGAATACTTGTGAGCGGCTCTTTCATCCCTTTCG
>RZYP01000435.1 GCA_009930275.1 Negativicutes bacterium | reverse complement strand
GATATTGGGGTTTTTGGAATTATTGAGCGAACCCGATCTTGGTGAAGATGTTAAAGCCGGTTATTTAGATATTGTTAAAAAGAGCGGACAAAGGCTTTTGAATACAATTAACGATATTATTGAAATATCAAAAATCGAATCGGGCGACATGATGGTGTCCATGCAAGAGATTAACCTGACGCACTTTTTAACATACTATTATGATTTCTTTTTACCCCAGGCAAAAGGAAAAGGCTTGCAGCTTGAATTCGTCCCGTGCAAGAGTAACCCGGGCACCATTGTTTCTGATAACAGCAAATTGGATTCCATCCTGACCAACCTGATTAAAAATGCCATTAAATTTACAGATAAGGGCAAGATTGAATTCGGGTGTGAACAAAAAGACAAGAAAACCTTGCTCTTTTATGTAAAAGACACCGGCAGAGGCATTCATCCGGACAAAATTGATCTTGTTTTTGAAAGGTTCATGCAGGCCGACAATCTTAATACACGTGTTTATGAAGGAGCCGGACTGGGCCTTTCCATCACTAAAGCTTATGTAGAATACCTGGGTGGAAAAATATGGGTGGAATCCGAGCCCGGAAAAGGCAGTTCTTTTTTCTTTACACTGCCAATCGTTGAAAATGAACATGCATCATCTGTTGTAACGCGGAATCAGGAAGACAGGTCCGCACCGTTACCCAAAAAATTAAAGTTGCTTATTGCTGAAGACGATACTATTAGCTTTATGTTTCTGGAGGCAATCTTGAAAACGTATCAATTTGAAATAACAAGGTGTGTAACCGGCCTGGAAGCAGTTCAAAATTGCCGGTCAAATCCCGATATAGATCTCATTTTAATGGATATAGGGATGCCGGTCATGGATGGTTATGAAGCAACCCGTCGTATAAGAGAGTTTAATAAAAATGTAGTCATTATAGCTCAAACAGCTTTTGCCATTTCCAGCGACAGTTTAAAAGTAAAAGAAGCAGGCTGCAATGATTACCTCCCAAAACCAATAAACAAAGAACATTTGTTTGAATTAATTCAAAAGTATTTCAGGCAATAATGAATAGCACAGATAAGCTGCAAAATTGGTAACTTTGCATTGTAATGATACAGATGCCATGAATAATTTTGAGATTATACGCAAGAATATCGCTGATATCCTTCAATCTATTCCCTCCGGGGTAATACTTGTGGCTGCAGCCAAAACCAGAAATGCCCGGGAAGTGGATGCCGCTGTCAAAGCTGGAA
>RZYP01000434.1 GCA_009930275.1 Negativicutes bacterium | reverse complement strand
GCTGCCATACCTTCTCCAGCGTTAGCCATTACTGGCAACCCATAGCCAGACATAAGCTTCCAGATTTCTCTAGGTCTTGTGCTTAGTGGAATATTAACAGCATCGAGAGCGCCAAGTGCTAGGTTTGATAAAACACTCTTAGCCCGAGCCTCTCCGCTAAGTCCATTATAAATTAATTCAACCTTCTTCTCTTGGATTAAACTATTAGGAAGCCCAGTCGTTGCTTTGCCGGCTGCTTTAATTTCTTTATCGGCCAATTCTTTCGCAGCCTTATTTATGCTCTGTGAGGTCCACATCTTACCCGTGCCAGTTAATTCTATTTTTGCCCCAGATTTAACAAGAGCAAGAGCTTCCTGTTTAGTTAGGTTCTTTGTAACGTTTTTAGCAACTGTTTTACCGCCAGACTTAATCGCAGCTTTCCCAATTCCAGAAACAGCAACTCTGCCGGCTGCCATTAATGGTCCAGTAACAGAGGTTATGATGTCGGCAAAAAACATTTTACCGCCAGTGGTGGATCCAGTATTGCCCATCCATACAAGGTCGGTCATGATGTCTGTCCAGTTTGAGTTATCATCCATCCCGGCCTTATCTAGATAAATGGATTTATCTCCCTTGATCGCCGCTTCAGCCGCGATGCCAGCATATTGATATCCTTCAACAAGATTATAAGCACCCTGCTTAATGGATCCCCATGTGGTTAATTTTCTTTGTTCGGATACTGGAGTCTGGTCTTTTAATATTTTTCTAAGAGTAGCATCGTCAAACTTATCAATTACGCCAAGGTCTTTGGCAAGATAGTTTAACTGAGTCTCCCACTTATCCATCAAGTCTTCCTTAGTCATTAAAGTTCCGCTCATCTCTTTGGCGAAATTCTTAAAGGAATTAGAGTAATCTTCTTTAGAGAGCTTGATGTCAACTTGTTTTAATATTTTTTCGTCCTCGGAGGTTACTCCCTCTTTCTCGTAAGAAGCTTTAACAATTTTTTCAAGCAGATTTTTGGTTTCATCCTTTACTTCTATTTCACCGTAATCAATATCTGGAGAACTTTCTTCTTTTTTGCCTGGTTTTATTTGCAGGGATAACTTAGCCAAGTCCTCTGCTTTTTTCCGTCTGGCTGTTAATTCTTCATTTGTCATATTTATTTGGCTTTAATGTCTTCCATCATTTTTTTATGCATTTGGATATGGAGTACGACTAATGATTTTAAGGCTCCACCAAGCTTTTCTAAGGCTTGTTCGTGGATA
>RZYP01000122.1 GCA_009930275.1 Negativicutes bacterium | reverse complement strand
GATATGTACATTGAAACAAAGTGGCAGCGATGTTCGCAAGCGACAGGAAGTTGGACGTGGTTTGCGGCTCTCTGTAAACCAAGTTGGTGAGCGAATGGATGAGAATGTCCTTTCTCACGAAGAGATTCACAACGTCAACGTTCTGACTGTTATTGCCAATGAAAGCTACGACAGTTTTGCAAAAGGATTGCAAAGTGAAATTGCAGAAGCAGTTGCCGATCGTCCACGTAAGGTTCAAGCTAAGCTGTTTGAAGAGAAATTTGGCGAAGATACTGCACTGGTTATTTATGAGAGCCTGATAGAGAACGGCTATATCAAACGCGGTGAACTGACAGAAAAGTATTATGAAGCAAAGCAAAATGGTTCTCTTGAAGTGCCTGAGGAAATTTCTGGACATATCCAGGAAGTAATCTCTGTGCTTGATTCTGTCTACGATCCTAATATTAATAAACCAGAGGACGCTCGTAAAAATACAGTCAATTTGACGCTCGATAAAGACAAATTGAATAGCCGCACATTCCAGGAACTTTGGTCAAGAATTAACAGCCGAAGCTACTATACCGTAAGCTTTGATGAGGATGAGCTGATAAAAAGAGCCATCACTGAGCTGAACTCCAAATTGCGTGTATCAAAAATATATTTCAAGGTGGAGAAAGGCGAACAAACCAAAAAGATCGAATCCAAAGCTCAGCTGCAAGCCGGAGAGGCTTTTGTTCGAGCTGACATGGTTCGAGAGGAGGCAGCCCCTTACCTGGAAATGAAGGCCAGCAGTTCGGTACGGTATGATCTCGTTGGAAAGATTGTTTCCGAAACAGGGCTGACACGCAAAGCGGTGGCTTCAATTTTAGTCGGTATTGAAAAATCGATATTTGACCAGTTTGGAAATAATCCTGAAGAGTTTATCCTGCGAGCAGCAAGTATTATCAACGAGCAGAAAGCTACTGCGATTATTGAGCATATTACCTACGATAAGCTGACATCTGAATTTAGCACAAATATATTTTCTGAGCCGGATCTCAAGAAAGGTGCTTTGGGTGTCAATGCTATAGAAGCAAAACGGCATTTGTATGACTATGTAATCTACGACTCGACCAATGAGCGAGACTTCGCAAATCAGCTAGAGACGCATTCACAAGAAGTTGAAGTCTATGTCAAACTGCCAAAAGGATTCTATATAAACACACCTGTTGGAAAATACAATCCCGACTGGGCAATTGCTTTCTATGAGGGTAAAGTCAAACATATTTATTTTGTTGCTGAAACCAAAGGCGACATGTCCTCAATGGAACTCAGAGAAATTGAAAAAGCAAAGGCCCACTGCGCTAGAGAGCATTTCCGAGCCATCAGTGGCGAAAATATAAAATATGATGTGGTGAGTAGTTACGACAAGCTATGGGAACTCGTTCAAGGATGATCTGGAAGTGAATTTAATGAGGAGATTTAATTATGCCGAGGACAATAACAAATTACTCTTAGTGAGCATTAAAATTCTTCTTCGTATGCCAAGGAGGTATCGCCACAATGAAAAATATTCTTAAGGTGAGAGATGACCACTTACCAATAACGTTTGAAAGTAAAAATGGTAGTAGTGAAGAATATTCAGTATGTTCAGATTCACCAAAACCCACATGGGTAACTGATGGTTCGTTTACCGTGAACGATCTTCGCAACAGAATAGAACCATGGCTGACTTCTTTATTTCAATCCGAACACTTATCACTTCTAATTGGAAGCGGACTTTCTACTGGAATTCAATATATTGCATCCCCTGAAAAAGCGTCCAATAACGGTATGGGAAAACCCGAATTAAAAGAAGACTGCCCTTATGTAGAAAAAATTCACGCTGCAGCTGCCAAAAGTGCCTTGAACAACGGTAGAGGTAATGAGGGCAATCTTGAAGATTATTTTCGTGTAATGAATGATCTAATGTGCGGCCTGGAAATTATTGGCGAACAAGAAGCGTATCAAAAACTTAGAACTGAATATAGCGATTTGTTGAATAAATTTGTTGCTGGTATCTCTGCTGGTGAATCATGCATTATTTTATCAGGCGAGAAAAAACGAATTGATACCTTCAATATCCTTACAACGTTTTTAATGAGTTTTAGTAGTAGAACAGGGACTAGGGATCGACTAAACATCTTCACAACCAATTATGACAGAGTCATTGAAGCTGGCGCTGAGATTTCAGGTTTACATTTAATAGACCGCTTTGTTGGTAATTTATCTCCTATTTTTAGATCTTCAAGGCTAGATATTGACATGCATTACAATCCGCCAGGTATGAGAGGTGAACCACGGTACCTTGAAGGTGTTGCGCGGTAT
The DNA here is from genome assembly GCA_009930275.1 of Negativicutes bacterium. The sequence continues at coordinate 3,824 of RZYP01000122.1, read as the reverse complement.
ACGAAATTACACGGTTCAATAGATTGGATAGAGGCGAATAAAGAGATAAGAAGAATCGGCCTTCCTTTTGGTGCAAATATTGAACCATTCATTAATTCCCCTGGATTTTCGGGTGTAGACCACTCAAAAATAATGATTTATCCAAATTCTTCAAAGGACAGAGAAACGTCAGAATATCCTTATGTGGAATTGTTTCGTGATTTTGCTGCTGCCTTATGTAGACCGAATAGCACTTTGGTAATTTACGGGTATAGTTTTGGAGACGATCATATTAATCGAATAATTAGAGATATGTTAACAATTCCGTCGACACATGTTGTTATTATTTCCTATGACGACGAGCAGAGTAGAATTAAAAATTTCTATGCTGATTTGGGGCGGGCCTCTCAAGTTAGTCTCATTATTGGTAAAGATTTGGCTGATATAAGAAAACTTACTGAGAATTTTCTGCCTAAGCCAGCAATTGATCGCACAACAATAAGAATGGCAGAGCTACTTAAGCAAAGACATGGTCCTGCATCTGATGAGTCTAGTAAATCAACCTATATTGAAGGAGGCGCGGAAAGTTAATGATTACACCATTAGCGTATGCTGATTCCTTGAGAATAGGGAGTGTTGATTTTGTATCTCCAGATGAAATTAAAGTGCTTTTAGATATTGAAGCACCAAGTGATATTGCATTAAATGCAGGCATTCCAAGGCCATTTCCTAGAATAAACAGCTATGTTTTAATTCCATGTGAAAGTGGCTTTCTTGTGTCTCAAATTGAATGGATAACAATTGAGAGATCTCAATATCCAAAAAGAAAAGGCATGCAAGATTTCGGAGTTATTGATCTTCCCTACCCTCTACGAAAAATGAGTTTAAATCCATTAGGGATTTTAAAAGAAAAAAGAAAGTTATCCAATGGATCGTCAGTTTATTCATTCTCGCGAGGCGTTGAAATATACCCAACAGTTGGGGATCCTGTTTTACTTCCTTCACAAGATCAGTTAAAAGCAATCGTTGAATCAGGAGAAAACAGGCGGGTCAATATCGGGATTAGTCCATTGGCAGGTAATGCGGTGGTATCAATTGATCCTGATCGTTTGTTTGGAAGGCATTTAGCAATCCTGGGGAATACGGGCAGTGGTAAATCTTGTACAGTTGCAGGAGTTATTCGTTGGTCAATTGAAGCTGCCGGACAATATAAAAAGGAATGTTCGCCTGATAGACCAGATAATTCTATCAATTCAAGATTCATAATTCTCGATCCAAACGGAGAGTATTCAAAGGCTTTCTCTGGGCTTCAAAATGTAAGACTATTTGCTGTTGAGCCCGATGAAGAGAATAACGTGAAACAACTTCATGTACCAATTTGGTTTTGGAATAGTGCTGAATGGTGTGCATTCACGCAGGCCAGTACAAAGGCACAACGACCTACCTTAATTCAAGCATTACGCTCAGTTCGGGATGGGCAACTTGAGATAACACTAACTCCAAGCCATGATATGCGAAGATTTCTTCGAACAATTGTTACTGTTATTACAATTGAATACAATGCCGGCACTCCTTGGGGAGGATTCCCTAAGCCGAAATCATTTTTTGAAAAAATCCAGAAATGGCAAAGTGATTTGGTTCTTGATGACTCATATTCAGATAATGAAAAAGAAAAATTGGAGAATTTAAGAAACAAAATTGACATCCTCGTGCAAGCAAGAAGCGTACAATACGCCCATCATGATTTTAGGAAATCTGAAGTAGAAGATTTATTAAAATGTGCAAAAATCGCCCATGCTGCATTTGGTGGTACTGATAGTGATTCATTGCCAATTGATGCTGATATACCTCGTCCTTTCGATGGGAATCAACTGCTCAGAAGTATCGAAGCAAATTCGGAAATAATGGGGACTGCAGAACATGTTGAAACGATGCTTATGCGTATTCGCACTCTCCTATCTGATACAAGACTAAAAATGATAACAACTGGTTGCCCAGAGATGACTCTGGCAGGTTGGTTAAACGAGTATATTTGCCCAAGTAGCACAAGTGAAGGTGCGATTACAGTCATCGATTTATCATTAGTCCCTGCAGAAGTAGTTCATATAATTGCTGCAGTAATCGCAAGAACTACGCTTGAGGCATTACAGCGATTCAGAAAAATAAGTAATGGAAATACTCTGCCAACAACAATTGTAATGGAAGAAGCACATACATTTATTAAAAAGTATCAGACAGACGGCGAAGGTACTTCTGCTTCTGCAATGTGCACTCAGGTATTTGAAAAAATTGCTCGTGAGGGTCGTAAGTTTGGATTAGGCTTGGTTCTTTCATCGCAAAGGCCCAGTGAATTATCTGCCACAGTATTATCACAGTGCAATACGTTTCTGCTGCATCGAATAAGCAACGATCGTGACCAAGAATTAGTGCACAAACTGGTACCAGACAATTTAAGAGGTTTGCTAAGAGAATTGCCATCATTGCCTTCCCGCAACGCAATTTTGATGGGTTGGGCTTCGGAACTTCCGGTTTTAGTTCAAATGAATTACCTGAAAGAAGAGCACAGACCAAAATCTAACGATCCAGATTTTTGGGATGTGTGGACATGTAAAACAGATGGGCAAGTAAATTGGATTGAGATATCAAAAGATTGGCAGCAATATGGCCAGCTTGACGAAGGCCATGAAGAGAACCAAATTGCTGACGAAGTTGATGACTTGTTATTATAGAGCAATAAGAATGGCAAGCAATGCAAGTGTTTAAACACTTGCCAAAATCACATTTGATTTTTTATCCTGGGAGAATCCCAGACCCATTACTACAAGTTGAATGAATCATTCATCAAGTAACAATTTCGTGGCTTTTAGTAAAATTATATATTTATTTGAAAAATTTTAAAGAAAGGAGCTGAACTCATAATGATAAAGATTGTTGATAATCAAGAACTCAAATTGGAATATAAGAGAGGATTTGGAGCGTGGACATACCACCTTAGAATTCCAGGGACTGCAGATATTGAGGGGAAATGGGGTTTTCTAAAGGTATCCGGGACAATTGACGGTTATGAAGTAAAAAGCATTAATTTGGCTCCAAGGAAAAATGAAGACAAGATAATCTCGATCAATAGAAAGATTAGAGAGGCAATCGGTAAAAGCGGCGGAGATACAGTTAATGTGACTTTGTTTTTGCACGATTAAAATACTTGATACATCTGACACAAATGATTTTAAAAGGGAAATACTTGGTGGCAACGCTGGCACTTTGTCAGATAACACAGTATTTAGGGCTTGCTCAACAAACCAATTTTCATCAGTAAGTCGAGCAAAGGTTGAATTGGATTTTTGAAAAAGCCTAACGAAGATAATTAAAGACAAACCAGTATAATTATTCATGGAAGGGTCAATTGAGCTGCTATTAGTTATTAATACGGATAAAATTGATTTGTCTGGTGCATGACGGGAGGAACCACAATTGGATCATTACTTACCCGGAACACCATAATCCAGTATAGGCGGCAACCCTGTTTTGAGAGTTCTTACAGGAAATGAATGATGGTAATTATGTTGCATTTGAAGAAGGAGGCTTATTCGTTCGTGAGTAATGATATTAAAGCAATTGAAACAGAATATGACGGACATCGATTTCGCAGTCGACTTGAAGCTCGTTGGGCAGTCTTTTTCAATGCAGTCGGTCTAACTTATGAAGGACTCTCTTGGAAAAGATAACGGTTTATGATGACTATTTCTTTGTGGAATTTAAGTCTGGAATTGAAATCCAAATTGACGAGTAATCGATACAACACTATAACGAAGTGGCTGATGAGATATACCGCTTGCGTGAACTGA
>RZYP01000433.1 GCA_009930275.1 Negativicutes bacterium | reverse complement strand
GGTACCGAGGCGCGTCCTAGGAATATAGCTATGAACTACATCATAAAGGTGTAGGTATGGAATACCTATTTTTCATCCTCCCTGCGGTTATTCATGAAGCTGCACATTTTGTGGCAGCTTTGCTCACAGGTAATAAGTTGAAATTTAAGTTTGGCTTCGGAAAGCTAGGGCCAATTCCTATCCCTAGGTACACTTGGGATAAGCCTAGTACTACGAAGGAAAAGTTACGTTTTATTTGTCAAGCCGGATTTGTAGCAGAACTGGCTCTAGTTCCATTTCTCCCGTGGCAGTATCAAGCAGTAGCATTAGTTCACTTTGCTGTTTATCCCTGGTATTCAGGAGAGTCTTCTGACTTTAATGACTATTAAATTTTAGGAGTTGGTTTTATGAAATCCGCTATTGATTGGATCGAGGAAGATTTAACAACCAATTCCAGCACCTCTCCCGTGTATGGCCCGGTAAGCGACCTTGAGTATGAAATATTTTATAAAAAGCTCTTAGAGATTGCTGTTAGAAACATAGCATTTGAAGAAGAGATTTTATCCCATCTCAGTGCTATACAGGAGGTAAATCGAAGGGAGCAAGTTGCAAGGGATAATCGGGCTCACGCCATCATTGATAGGTTGGACAAAATTGAGGAAAAAATATCGCATGTGACCAATGGCGGACTAAAAGAGGCTATGCAAGAATTGGTGCCTGTCATATTACGAAATGTAGGCGCAGTGCAAGTTGAAAACGCCAAAGGAGTGTGGACAGCTAGAACATCCGCTATCTCTGGAACTTTTGCTGTCTTAGGAGGAATCATAACTTGGCTAATAACAAAATTCCTGTAACCATATACATTACTCCTGAGTATTATCGAGACAAAGGACATTTCTGGTCGCGGTTGAATCTTATCAAAAGGTTTCACGGTGGTCATAGCGACCAGGTAATTCTACTTATTTCATACAAATATTATAAGCCTACAATTACAGGACGACAGATTGCACACTATACGGAAATGACCCACAGCTTTCCACATGCTGCTATCATCCATGCTGAAGGCGTTGATTGGAGAGGGCATGATAAAGAATTGATAGCAATGGGGATTCCAATTTATCCATGTGAATACACCGGCAGTTTGTAGTAATTCATGCTATAATACATATAGTCATACCCAACGACTGCCGACAGCATCGGGGAGAGTGCATACTAGCATTCTCCCTGTTTTTTTGAGGAGGAATATCATGACAACCAGATCGTTAGG
>RZYP01000121.1 GCA_009930275.1 Negativicutes bacterium | reverse complement strand
GTCCTGCACCGCATTAAAGGTGATCGGTTTGGCGAACGTCCGCTCCGAAGCCAGAGGCCGTGCCGGGACCGTTTTCAGGGTGCGGGTTTCGACGGTAAAGGTTTCGGATGCAAGTGCGGCTTTGACCTCGGCGGAAGGCTCCTTATCTTTTTTGAGTAAAATCCAGCTGCCGGCGCTCAACATCCGCTCATTGCCCGGGGAGAGCTCCACGAGAATATCCTCCACGAGCACTTCAGCGGAGAGACCGGCCTTCTGATAATATTCCAGACGGCTTTGATCCCGGGTTTTCAGGAAATAACCTTCCTGGGCAAGGCAGGGAAGAGCCAGCATCCAGGAGAAAACAAGACTCAGAATGAGAAGGACCCCGGAGCGGACACTCCGGCACAGATTGAACGGCAGAAAACTCTTCACACGGGAATTCTAGCGAAGAGGCCTGAGAGGGAAAAGGATAAAAATGAGAGGAGAATAATCCGCATGTTTTTAATCGCAGATTGCGCAGATTCGCACAGATTTTTTAGGAAGGGATAACCGGATGCGGAGAAAAATAAGGTAATCCGTTGCCCGGGATATTCGCCTTTGGGATGCGTATTGCCTCAAAAACAGGCACGCCGAAAAGGGAAAGAGGAGGATAAAATGGTGGTTGCCACAAAAAGAACGAACGAACACAAATAAGATAGATAGAAATTTTTATACCATCATAACATAATCATAATCAGATTTTTGTGTATCTTTTCGAGGTCTGAAATTAAAATTTTTCTCAGAATTTGTTTGCAATAATTTCCAGATTTGATAACATTTTTTCTAGGGTTATCAGGGTTTTTTTTGTAAAAACGTCTGACTAGGAAAATTGCGCAAGTGCGCCTTCTTTGCGTCCGGGAGTTTGGAAGGATTTGAAAGTGTAGAAGTGACATGAATGACGTGGAACTCATGAACGATAAAGCCGAAAAAATGGGTCAAAGTAAGAGTATCAATTCCCAGCAAAGGCGTGGATGGTTTTTGGGAATTGCGGGTATTCTTCTTCTATTTTGCGTGCAACCGTTACTCTCGGCCAAGACGCCATCTGAACCACCGCCCAAGACATTGTTGGAGCAGTATCTTGATTGTAACGGCTTCGAAGAGTTCGCATTCTACATTGAATATCCGGGGAAAACGAATCAATTTCCGAATGCCTACTGGTGCGGCAGTTACCAGGAGGATAATTTTCTTTTTATCCGATCTTCCGTACCGTTAGGGGAAATTCCGACGGCTTTACGAAATGATATTCCGTTAATGACATTCGCCCGATTTGAGTCTACCTGGTGGCGTATCAGTTCAGATCCACTCTTTTGCACCAGAGGAGTTTGGGAAGACAAACATATTCCGGATGAAGAGGATAATGAAGTTAACTTTCAATGTATTGGTAACGTACGCCATATCAGAGAGACGTTACTCAATCTTGGTATTTCGCATACTTCGGGTGTTATGATGTCTCGCGACGGAGGTATATTTACAAACCAACAGGCTCAGGTTGTCATTGATTACAGCATCACTGAGAAAAATGAGGCCGGTATGCCGAAAGAGATTGTGGCTAAGGTGCTGAATTTAGAAGGAATCAATCCGCCCATTGTTTGGAGAAAAGTAATCAGCTACAGGTATGATGCTGATGGCAAGTGTCTGCCTTCTTCGATTACTCACTATGGAACGAGGGAGGGTGAGAGTGAACGGCTTTTAAAGTACGTTGCGATTACAGAGCTAATTCCTGCAAAAGAGAAATTACCCCGTTCACATTTTTTGCGTTCAGGATTTGAAGACGCGAGCAGGTTTCCTAAAATCGGTCCTTCGGTTTATTATGTCGAAGGGAAAAAAATGGTTGGATATGATGACAAATCAAATAAGGTGTATAGAATGAGCCCGGATGATCCTCGTCTGCTAAATGAACCTTCTAAGAGGCGTCTTCTCCACGGATATTGGATTTCATCAATCTTTATTACCGTCGTTGCTTTCTCCTTTTTTTGGTTCCTAAAAAAATATAAACAGACATAGATTATGCATATTCAAACTAAGGTTACAATTGTTGGTGTCTTTGCCGGAATTGCGGTGGTGGCTTTTGCTTCATCGGGTGCCTGCAATCATGCTGTAACGCATTCGTGCAAAGAGAGTGGCAGTTATTGTTTCGCAATGAGTCCCAATTGTCCGGATGATAATCCGTATAGGGGGGTAGTTGAAGAGACCACAGATAGGACTGGTATTGCAGGCGGGGGGCCTGGCTATACAGTGTGGATTAACGGACCTAGTACCTGTACTTATATTTGTGAAATCATACAGCAGGACTGTTTCGGTGAGTATCCACTTGTAAAAGAGAATGGAGGTTATAATATGATTCCGGCTGGTGGATTTGTCCCATGTGAGTGAGGGGGGATAAAAAAAATTTATGAACGATAAAGCCGAAAAAATGGGGCAAAGTAAGGATATCAATTCTCTGCAAAGACGCGGATGGCTGTTGGGAATTGTGAGTATTCTGCTCCTATTTTGTATGCAGCCATTGCTCCCGGCCAAGACGCCATCTGAGCCACCGCCTAAGACATTGTTGGAACAGTACCTCCACTGCGATGGTATTGAAGAGTTTGCTTATTACCAAGAGTACCCCGGAAGAACCAATCAGTTTCCCAACACATATTGGTGTGGTTCATACCAAGGGAATAATTTTCTATTTCTAATGAGTTATGATCCAATAGAAGAAATTCCGGAAACACTACCCTCAAATATTCAATTGATGACTTCTGCATGCTTCGAAACAAATTGGTGGGCTATTTCTTCCGGTCCACTTACTTATACCAGAGAAGTATGGGTAGACAAAAATATTCCGGAGGAGGAAGAAAATGGAGTTCGAGGCCAATGCAATAGTGAAATCTATTATTTTAGGGAAGCCATACTTAACTTGGGTTTAGCCCATTCCTCAGAGGCAATGATGACCCTCGATAAAGGAAAATATGCAGATGGGCAAACTCAGGTTATTACTTATTCAGTTACCGAAAAAACTGACTTTGGAATGCCCAGGGTCATAAGAGCTGATGTTTTGAATTTAGAAGGGAAAAATCCTCCTATTGTGTGGAGAAAAGTGATTGATTACACCACAAATCCGGACGGGCAACATGTTCCCTGTCTAATTACTCACTACGGTCTGAGAAAAGGAGAAAAGGAAGAAATATTAATGAGGCGGATTGTCATCACAAAACTAATTCCAGCGAAAGGAAAATTACCCCGTTCACATTTTTTGCGTTCAGGATTTGAAGATTCTAGTTCATTCAACAAAGTTGGTCCTTCCGTATATTATGTCGAAGGAAAAAAAATGGTTGGATATGATGGCAAATCCAATAAAGTTTACAGAATGCAACCCGATGATCCTCGTTTATTAAATGAGCCAAATCAGAAGAAAATAATCTGGGGATATTGGATTTCAGCAGTATTGATCGGTTCTTTGGCTTTTGTTAGCTTTTTGTTTATTAAGAAAAGACAATTATAAAATTATGTTTACTCAAACTAAGGTAACCATGCTCGGTGTATTTGCAGGATTTGCAATTGTAGCTCTTGCTTCATCCGGAGCATGTAATCATGCAGTATCTCATAAATGTCTTACTGGTGCATGTGCAGCATTAAGTCCTAATTGTACTGGCAATGGTACATATAGAGGATATACTACAAATGCTACTGACAAAATTAGTATAGCTGGTGGTGGCCCCGGGTATACAGTATGGATTAACGGGCCAAGTACTTGTACTTATGAATGTCAAATTACTGAACCAGATTGTTGTGGTGAAACACCTCGCGTTAAAAAAGGGGGAGGGTACAATATGATTCCGGCAGGTGGATTTATAGAGTGCCAATAATCTAGTTGCAGTTTTTAACTGATTATTGTATGTTTGACCTCCTTTTGCAAGTACTAACGAATTAGTAAAGAGATGTATGTGATTTTTCGATGGATAATAAAAATACGTGGACATCGTTGCTGGCTCGTTTCTTTCTAAGCACGGCGGCGGCGATTCTGATTATCACCGGACTCATTAAGGTTCTATCCCTCTTCGGTTCCGCAGGGATGCTCGCAGTTAGAGACCCTGTGTTTGGGATCAGTTTTGGTATCCTTATGCCCCTGGTAGGGGTAACAGAGATAGCTGTAGGCACCCTGGTTTTATTTTGCCGCAATGGATTAGTTGCCTCGGGGCTCATTCTCTGGATTAGTATTGAGTTCGTGGCATATCGGTTCTTTTCAGCAGAGCTGCGACCGGGAGGTTATTGTCCTTGTTTGGGATCATTGGGTGAATTCCTGGGTTTAAGCCAGGCGCAGGCAACCCACGCAGCACTGCTTATCTGTATCATTCTTCTCATCCTGGGGCTTTTGGCTCTGGGAGCAAGTCTTTATGCAAGGAGAAAGAGATAAAATAGCAAGTTGAATGTAGATTTTGAAAATAATGAATATGAAAAAACATTTATTATTTATAAAGAGACAGCTTAAAAGTAAATACAATGCCTTGAGATATGACGGAGCATGGCGGAATAACTTGACAGGAATTGCCTTGGGGATTCTGTTTTTATTTTGTACACAAATGTTCGTATCAGCCAAGACGCTCTTGGAACAGTATCTCAACTGTGATGGATTCGAGGAGTTTGCGTTTTACGTTGAGTATCCAGAATATCCTGATATTCCAATCTTCTACCGGAGTGGAAGTTTTCAGGGTGAAAATTTTTTATTGCTAACCTCTAATGTCAAAATGGTTTCAATTCCAAATTGTTTGAGTACTAATTTGCCAATTCAGGCTTGTGCTCGTTTTGAAAACACGTGGTGGGCTTTCAATACAGATGATTTTTATGAACGGAAAGTTTGGGAGGATAAGGGAATTCCGGAAGAAATGAACAACGACATTAAGGTTTATGGAGAAGACTGTATTCGAATTATTCGTGATTATTTATTAAACCTCGGCCTTGAACACTCCAACTTTAAGATGGCAAAAGATGGTGGTATATATACTAATCTTCAAGCGCAAATTAAAGTGGATTATACTATAACTAAATGGACTGAATTTGGAATGCCTGAAGAAATTGTTGCCGACACGGTAGACATGGAAGGAGGAAATTTACCGGTAACTTGGAGAAATATTATTGGCTACACTGAGAATAATGAGAACGTTTGGGTGCCGAATTCTATTACTCGATATGCTAAGGGAAAATCTCTTAGCGAAGATGGTAAAGAAATACTATTAAACAGGATAGTCATAATGAAATTAATTCCGGCAAAAAAGAAACTCTCTGACGGTTCGTTTCTTAAGCTTCAGTTTACTGTAATGCAAGGTTTTTCTCCGGCCATGACCTATTACTTACATACGAATAAATACATTGGATTCGATTCGAAATCCAATGAAGTAGTTCGCTTAAAACCAGATGATCCACGCATATTAAAAAGGCCAAGTAGAAAAAAACTCATTTGGGGATATTGGATTTCAGCAGTGCTTATTACTGCCGGCGCTGTTGTGAGTTTCATATCTGTCAAAAGAAACAAAAGTGATAATGAAGTCAGTATTTCGAATAAATAGAAAACAATATATATGAAAATACAAACGAAAATAACCATATTGGGTATGTTTTCCGGAGTGGTGATTGTTGCAATGTCTTCATCGGGAATACCTTGTTATAAATTGCACACGACGGAATGCATTGAAATTAATGCTCCTTGTACAGTCAAACCTCCCTATTGCCCTACTGGTGGTTATAAAGAAGGAACAGCTTCACATCCTGGGACTTGGAAATATAATACATCCACTATGGAAAATGGATACAGGGATTTTGTCGAGGATTCCTACTGTACGTATACATGTACGGCTACAGAGAAAGATTGTGCAAATCAATTCTATGTCGGGATGGTAATTAACGTAGATCGAAAAAATATGAAACGTCTTTCAAATTCTCCTTCTTGTCCATGAAACGGATTATTAAGGGCATAATTTCTTGTCAGGAGTTCAAGCAAGACTAAGCATTTTGGGGTGGCGAGTATTTCGGGCAGCGATTTGCCTTCTGGTCGCATGGGGTTTATTGTATGCAATGGACTTGGTGCGGTTGCCGGATATTGGTAGTAGCATTAGTCTACCGCATCGTTTGCAGACCAATGCGCTGATGGCGGGGCAATTGTCGCTCAGTACAAACC
>RZYP01000432.1 GCA_009930275.1 Negativicutes bacterium | reverse complement strand
ACCAGGTCCGGTCAATTCTTCCTTGAAGTGATGAAGGCCGAAGCCGTTGTGAATGCATTGCTGCAGAATGCCGCCCAACTCGCGGTCACGTTCGATAATCAGTATTTTTTTTGCGCCATTTTCCCAGGCGCTATAGGCTGCAGACAGACCGGCAGGTCCGCCGCCGATAATAATAACGTCATAAATCTGGTTCATTTTACGCTTCCTCCCCTGTAACTTGGTTTTTTTCGTAAAACATATGGGAATCAGCATGTTCTTTCAATACTTCTGTCACAGGAATACCTAATTCTCTGGCCAAAATCTGAGTAACGCGAGGGCCGCAGAAACCTGCCTGACAGCGTCCCATACCCGCGCGCGTTCTTCTTTTCACGGCATCAACCGTTCTGGCCCCGCAGGGCTCATTTATTGCAGCCACAATTTCTGCTTCTGTAATTGTTTCGCAGCGGCATATTACGCGACCGAACAGCTTATTTTCCCTAATGACCTGGGCTTGTTTTTCACGGGAAAGTCTGTGGAATGTAACTTTTTTGGGCAATACCGCCTTAAACCCAGCTTTCAAAAGCAGATTTGGATTACTTTCGCGCAGTAACTCCAATACCTTCTCAGCCACTGCCGGAGCAGCCGTTAAACCAGGTGACTGCATACCTGCGGCATGGATAAGTCCTGCCACCTCTGAATTTCTGATAATAAAATCACCGGTGTCCGAAACAGCACGCAGACCGCAAAATTCAGTAATGGCCGCGCCCATAGGAATAGTAGGCAACAATTTACGGGCTGAAGTCATAATCTTCTCCATACCGCCCATTGTGACAGATCTGTCTTCTTTATCTTCCAAGTCTTCAGCATTAGGTCCGATAAAGGTATTTCCGTGCGTTGTCGTACACACCAGGATGCCTTTGGAGGTTTTAGTCGGAGTAGGGAAAACCACGCCATTAACCATAGACGCGCTAGCGGTTTTGTCAAAAAGAATATATTCTCCCTTGCGCGGATGAATGGTAAAGCTGCTGTCGCCAGCCATCTTAGCCACACTATCAGCATAAAGACCGGCCGCATTGATAATATATTTTGTTTTAATAATGCCTTTGTTCGTTCTGACCGCGACAACTTTGCCATTTTCCAGGTCAATGCCTTCGACACGGCAGTCCGTAATTACTTCCGCTCCATTTTGCACGGCGCACTGGGCAAAAGCCACCGCCATGGCAAAAGGCCAGCAAACACCGGCAGAAGGCGCCCACAAGGCACCAGTAATATTTTTGGTCA
>RZYP01000431.1 GCA_009930275.1 Negativicutes bacterium | reverse complement strand
CATAAGTATTCATGTGGATAAGAATTAATGACGACTTTGTTTCGATGGCCTCATCAAATGCCATTTGTGTCTTTCTCCATACAGGTTTGGCAATCTCTTCCCTGATCTCAAAAACGTACACAGTCTCTCTTTTTTCAGGGGTTAATACAGTATCCGATGAGGTTTCATTTTGCCCATTTGCCGGAAAATAGGACAATAGACTCATGAGAAACAGTGCGGTCGGGAGAAGAAATAAAACGCTTGTGTTGATCCTGCCAGTTGTTGTCATACATATTTTTTAAAATGCTTATGGACAAAATTAACGAATTCGTGGTACAGATATGGATTTACGGCTAAAATATCTTCACCACTCCAATTATTTTCATTTTCCTGAAAATCAGATATAATACATTTGGCTTCTCTGGCAATAACAATTCCGGCGGCAATATCCCAAGGTTTGAGCCCATATTCGAAGTACCCCTCAAATCGTCCTGCTGCCGTATAACAAAGGTCCACTGCTGCGCTGCCCATTCGTCTGATGCCTTTGGTTTCATTCATCATCAACTGAAGAAGGGAAAGATACTGATTTATCCGGGAGTAATCGCGGAACGGGAAACCTGTAGCGAAAAGGCTGTTTTCCATCGTAAGAATATTGGAATGCCTGATTGCTTTTCCATTGCAGTAGGCGCCAGTCCCCCTTTCTGCATAAAATATTTCGTTACGGGTTATTTCGTAAACAACGCCCGATAATAAATGCTCGTTTTCAGCCAATGCCACCGAAATGCTGTACATCGGTATACCGTGCAGAAAATTGAGGGTTCCATCCAGTGGGTCAATAATCCAGTTGTATCCATCTGGATTTCGTTCTCCTGTTCCTTCTTCAGCAATAAATCCTGCATCGGGAAGCAGCGACGACAATCCGTTAACCAAAAGTTCCTCTGCACGGTGGTCAACAAAACTGACCGGATCATGGTACGCTTTGTCCTTGCCGTCGTTGGGCCGAATGTGTTTAGATTCCTTCCGGATATATTTTCCGGCTGCAATAACAATTTTGTTGATTTCCGGCAGTAGTGATTTTTTTTTCACGGTGTTGATAGTTTTCCGATAATTACTCCTTCACGGGGTTCGAAAGTGTCTAATATTGTGTTTTTCAATTCGTTGTGAGAAGCCAGGCTTTTGTCTACCCGAACCCGAATGTAGTTATCGCTCCATCCGTAAATTGCATCTGTTCTTATCTCTTCAAATAATACCTCTCGCGTCGTGTGCAGGTTTTCGTGATAAA
>RZYP01000430.1 GCA_009930275.1 Negativicutes bacterium | reverse complement strand
TGACCTGATATAATTAAGTTGTAACACCTGTGTATAGTTTGGTAAAATACATACATATTACAAGGAGATGTTACAATGACAAACAATCGCTACGAGCCTGAGCTCAAACAAAAGGTTCTTCGCCTCTATCTGGAAGAGGGACGAACCAAGAAAAGCCTAACCGAAGAATATAATCTTGGACAAGGCACGCTGACATACTGGTTACAGCAATACCGCAAAGAATGCGAGAATAACCCAACAAAACAGGAAGAATCTGATTCATACGAAGTTGCAAAAAAGCTACGCAAAGAAATTGAAGAACTCAAAAAGGAAAATGACTTCTTAAAAAAAGCGGCCGCATTCTTTGCGAAGGAAATCGATTAGCTCAGTACCAGTTCATCCAGAAACATCAGCAGACATTTGGAGTCAGATGGCTTCTTAGAAGAATGAACATCTGCCCAAATGCTTACTATAATTATCTTAAAAACAAAAAACATGATTATCGTCAAGAAAAGGCAGAGATTCAGCGAAAAATCGTTGAAATCTATCACCGCGAAGATGGAGTGCCTGGATACCGAATGATGAACGATTACCTCAAGAGTATCGGAATCATTCGTTCGGATCTGACAATACATCATTTTATGAATGAATTGGGCTTACGTTCCATCATACGCCGGAAGAAACCGAACTACGTAAAAGGAACTGCCAATAAAACCTTTCCAAACCTTCTGAACAGGGAATTTGATGTAAAGGAACCCAATAAAATATGGTGTACTGATTTCACATATTTAATTCGACCAGATGGAACAATGCGTTATAATTGCACGATTATAGACCTTTGCGGTCGTGAAGTCGTTGCATCCTTAAACAGCAGTCATATCGATACTGAATTAGCAAAGGACACCTTAAAAATCGCACTAGAACGTCGAAAACCAGTAAAGGGAATTATTCTGCATTCTGATCAAGGGCGTCAATTTACCGCAAAAGAATTCAATGAATTCTGTGATAAAAATCATGTTCAACAAAGCATGAGCAAAGCAGGGTGTCCATATGACAATGCAGCTATGGAAAGATTCTACAATACGCTCAAACACGAATTCTACTATCTCTACAAGTTTGATTCAAATGACATTCTTGACCAAAGGCTCTATGAATTCGTTTATGGGAAATATAATCACATAAGGCCACATCGTGCAAACGGTGGACTTACACCTTATGCGGCACGATGTCGTGCTGCGTAAGAAGTTTTATACACTAGTGTTACAAAAATGCTTGACTAGGTCA
>RZYP01000429.1 GCA_009930275.1 Negativicutes bacterium | reverse complement strand
CGCAACGGCCTGTTTCATCAGCACACGCTGCCTGACTACAAGCAGCATGCAGATGTGTTGGAAAACATGATCATCAAGCTTTACTCTAAAGGCGTAACTACCAGAGAGATAGCTGATTTGATTGAAAAAATGTATGGCAGCCATTACAGCCCCGCTCAAGTATCCAATATTTCTAAGCAGATGATCCCCAAGGTAGAGGCCTATCACAAGCGTAAGCTTAGCGATAAGTTCTTCTGCGTTTATCTAGACGCTACCTACGTTCCTCTGCGCCGAGAAACTTTTGAACGTGAAGCTGTCTATATTGCCATTGGCATCAAACCTAATGGCCACAAGGAAGTTATCGACTACTGCATTGCGCCCAATGAAAACATTGAAGTCTGGACGGAGCTGCTCCAAAGCATGAAGTCTCGCGGCTTAGAGCAAGTAGAGCTTTTTCTTTCAGATGGCGTTGTGGGCATGAAGACAGCACTGGCAAAGACCTATCCTCAAGCTCATTTCCAGCGTTGCTTGGTTCATGTCATGCGTAATATCTGCGCTAAAGTACGCGTGGAGGATCGCGAGGCAATTATGAACGAATTCAAGCAGATTCACCAGCAAGCCAATAAAGCAGCTGCTGTTGATGTATTGCATGCCTTCTATGCCAAATGGGACAAGAGTTATAATCATGTCATAAGAAACCTGAAAGACATCGAGCCGGACCTGCTGGTCTTCTATAATTATCCTAAGCAGATCAGAGCTTCAATTTACTCTACCAACATGATTGAATCTTTTAACAACGTCATTAAGCGCAAGGCTAAGCCCAAAGCAGAGTTTCCGACTGAACAGTCGCTTGATACTTTCATTGGCATCCAAGTAATGAGTTACAATGACCGCTACTTCAACCGAATTCACAAAGGCTTTGGTCAGGTTCAGGACACCTTAGAATCTTACTTTGATTAAATAAAGAATAAAAAATCAATCTATGAGAAAGATCTATTTACACAAAAGATTTGACAGTTTCAGCCTATTTTGTAGTATTCCTGCTTTTTAATTGTTTTATATGGAAGCCAATACAAATAATTAAATAAATTCTCATTAAAATTCATTACACCTATTGGACTATTATCTTTCATTACATAATATCTCTTCACGGAATTTGTTTTTTGCAACTTTCCTGGAGCAGTAACAGCCTTATTCTTCCTGATGTAATTGCCTTTACCACGTAAACGTTGACCTTTGTTGTTGTATACATAGGAGTTGCTGTTTAAATACAACTTCACAGTAC
>RZYP01000120.1 GCA_009930275.1 Negativicutes bacterium | reverse complement strand
GCCTTGTCGTGCTCCCCCTTGATAAAGTAGAGACGCATCAGCATAGCGGAAGCAGCTGCTTTATTGGCACGGGCTCTGACATTTATCTCATTTACCAGAGTTGTGTGATTTTCAAACAACAAGCTTTTTGCTTTTGTCCAATCATCTTCGATCGCTGCATAAACCTCTGCAACACTTCCCAGCTCGGGCTTCTTCAATTCTTCCGACGAAGAGATGAACTCTCTTCTCAAGGTGAAAAAACGACCATCGTTACTGCCATTGGGATTATAGGGAGGAGCATACATGCGGGCCAGGTACCAGTAGGCAATTCCCCTCATAAAGAGTAACTCTCCTTTAAATTGGTTTACTTTATCCCTATCGGCTTGCGTCATACTGGGAAATGGATCTTTACCTGACTCTTCTGCATCATTCAGCATCTGTAACGGGCCATTACAAGCGGTAATCATTTCGTACAGTTTGATAAATGCTCCTTCCATTTCATTAGCAGGTATTGCCTTGCTGAATTCCCTGTTATAGTAAGCTGCTGAAGAGCTGCCACCCACAAACGGGGCAAGAAAAACCGCAATATCGGATTCAGTGAAATTCTTGACCGCAATAGTTCCAAAGGGGTTAAACCATGGTTCACGGTTCAGTAGAAAATAGGGCTCTCTCACTCCCAGTTCAAGCTCGTTGACATTCACCCAGGGAAACTCATTGGGTCTTTCCAGTTCAAAATATGCCTCCTGATCACAAGAGATGACCATGATGGCTGTGAATATCAATATTAAATATTTTCTGGTTGTATTCATTGTAATAATATTTTCAAAAATTGATATTTAGTCCAAGGCTATAGGTACGTGCCTGTGGCATTGAATTGTAACTCACGAAGCTGGCTGCTGAAGCCTGGTCGAGTGGCACTTCCGGATTGTATCCGGAGAAGCTGGTCAGGGTAAAGAGGTTGGTCACGTTTAAGGAGATACGCAAAGACTGCATTTTAATTTTTGCAGCAACCGTTGCAGGCAAGGTATAACCGAGACTGAGATTGTTCAATTTCAGATAATCACCTTTTTCCAGAAACATGGAAGAGATGTATTTCTCTTCGGTACCATACGTAATGGGATCTGTAGACGGATTACCTTCGTTGTCATAGAAATGCTGTACATTCATTACCACCCTGGGCCATTTTGCGTTGTCACCGGGTTTTTGCCAGGCTTCACTCAGCAACTTGTTGGAAAGCGCCCTTGCTCCTCTGTTTGGCGTTAGAGTGCTCTGTAGTAAACGGTTGTAAATGTAATGACCCGTAGCAAATGAAAAATTCATGTTCAGATCAAAGTTCTTATAGGCAAACTGGTTGGTGAAACCACCCACAAATTTAGGCATGGAGGTTTTTCCCTTTAAGATCATCCTGTTTTCCTCCAGGTTGGTCGTTGTACCGGGAATAATATCCCCTGTATGAGAAGTAGTCCCATCTTCATTTACCTGCACTTCATAAATCATCGGAATCCCTCTTTCAGGGTCAACACCGGCAGATTCGGCCATGTACCAGTTGCCCAATGGAAGTCCTTTCTTGAAAATCGTAATCAATCGATCTTCATATGGTTCGGCTTGTGTGATACCCACATTGTTGGCGTCAGATTCAGGATCCAAAGACAAGATCTGGTTTTTGTTTGTGGAGAAATTCAGACCGACATTCCAGATAAATGATTTGTTCAGGAGGGCTGCATCTACATTAAATTCAATGCCCTGGTTCTGCATGTCTCCGATATTTTGCCAGATAATGTTACCTCCGAAGATACCTGCTGAATAGGGAAGGGCTACAGCGAGAAGCATATCCTTCACGTTTTGCTTGTAGTAGGCAACCGAACCGTTGATCCTGTTATTGAGCAATCCGAAATCGAAACCGAAATCAAGCGTGCTTGTTGTTTCCCATTTGATTTCAGAATTGCCGATACTCACAAGCTGAGTACTGGGGATACCCAGGTTGGTACCGGTACGTACCTCATATTTGTCGGAAGTGATTCCACTTGGGATATTGGTGTTACCAGTTTGGCCAAAACTTCCTCTCAGCTTGAGCAGGTTGATGATCTTGGAATTGAAGAATTTCTCATCAGAGATAATCCATCCTGCGGAACCGGAAAGGAATGTAGCCCATCTGTTTTCTGGTGTAAACTTGGAGATTCCGTCGCGGCGAATACTTGTCCCCACAATGTATCTGTCCATGAATTTATAATTGGCTCTTCCAAAAAAACCTCTGAGATAGCTTTCGTTTGTCAGATAACTACGTCCCTTTACTGATTCGGGCATTCCTACTTCTCTGAAGCTGCCGATCAATGACTGGCTTTCCAGGTAGGTGTTGTGGAAATGGGAGCGGGTGTTCTCCACTCCAGTCACAATATTTAACCAATGGTCGTCACCAAAACTCTTGTCATAGTTCAGGAAAGAGTTGTAGTTGATGACAGTATACTGATTTTTCTCCTCTTCAGCAATCGGCCCATCGATACGAATGCCTTTTCCACGGTAGGAGAGCCCTTTGTCGTACACCAGGTTGGCACCGAATTCACCAACTAAGGTCAATCCATCCGCAATATTCAGCGTTGCGTTTAATCCCTGAAGAATATTAACTGTTTGTAGATTACTTTCGGTATTCAAAGGTGAAATTCCTGCCAATGCATTTGCTGATGACAATGGATTCCAGAACCCATTGATCCCTGTATCGGTGTCATCGTAGACCTTCATCCATGGCAGTGAATAGGCATTAACCTGTGCCCAGCCACCAGCGCCGGCTTTTCCATGGTCGGATTTTGATCTGTTGTTGTTTGAAAATGAGACATTCCCGCGATAGTTTATATTGAGAGCATCAAGCAACTTATAGTTCAAATTTACGTTAGCTGTAAAAATCTCAAGATCATTATATTTGATGACGCTGTTATCTTTCCTATAACGCAACGACATGTATGAGCTTCCTTTGTCACTGCCCTGCGTCGCCGAGATATTTGCTTCCGTGTAAGTGCCTGTCCGGCTTATCAATTTTCCCCAGTCTGTGTTTGTGGCTATAGCTTCTGCCCTGGAGATAGTTGCCTGAACACCATCCAGCTGATTGAGCGATGCCTGCGGGTCGTAGGTTCCTGACATACCACTATTGGCGTAGGCTTGATCCATGATTTCTACATATTGGGCCCCGGTTGCCAATCCAATATCCCTGTTGGCCCAATTGCTGACCCCCGATTTCACATCAACTGAGATACTCATGGCTCCTTTTTTACCTGATTTGGTGGTCACAAGAATCACACCATTGGATCCTCTGGAGCCATAGATTGATGTTGCTGCCGCATCTTTAAGTACCTGAATCGATTCTATATCAGACGGGTTGATCATCGACATCACATTTTGTGATGATTCACCATCAAAATTCGAGGTCATGTTTGCACTGGCAATTGGGATGCCATCCACAATCCACAGCGGATCAGTTCCTGAGGAGATTGAACTGATACCTCGCACCTTAACCTGAACCGGTGAACCCGGTATACCCGATTCATTTGAGACCATCAGTCCAGGTGCCAGTCCTTGCAAAGCAGCGTCGAATGATCCGGCACCCGTTGCTTTGATCAGCTCTTCACTACTGATGGTAGAGATTGACCCAATCACATCCCTTTTCTTTTGGGTACCATATCCCACAACCACAATTTCTTCCAGAAGCTCCACGTCCGGTTCCATAATGACATTGATTGTACTTCTGCCGTTTGTGCTAACCTCTTGGGGTTTCATCCCTACATAGGTGATCAGCAATGTTGCATTTTTTTGGACATTTGAGAGCGAAAAATTACCATCAGCATCAGTAACCGTACCATGAGAGGGGTTTCCTTTCTCAACGATGGTAGCGCCAATGATCGGCTCACCTTCCTGATCACGGATTGTACCTGAGATGTTAATAATATCCTGTTGATGAGATGATTTATTGTTTGTTTGTGATTTTCCGGATCTGACAGAGAGTGCTATTTGTGAGTTGTTGATTTTGTAATCCACATTCGTATTTAGAAGGAGTTTGTTTAAAATTTGCTCAATCGGTTCCTCTTTTGCCTGAATGGAGACTTTTTGATTTAAATCGATGAAATTATCACTGTAAAAAAAAGTATATTCACTTCTTTTCTCAATCTGTTGGAGTACTTTTTTCAGTTCTGTATTGGTAGCGGAAATACTCAGTTGTGCCATGCTTTGTCCTATGCTCAACAGAAGCAAAAGTAAACAGCTGAGGCCAATTTTTTTAATAATCTGTATCTTCATTGGATGTTTTTTTAGATTTCAGTTGGTTTAAAAAATAAATTAAGGATAAAAGCAACCAAATCGTGCGAATTGCGTATTTTTGTATTTAAAATGGATGTGTTATCAGTATGTAGTACGCAATTAAAACGCTGTTTTGTTGTTATCTTATCAGCAATGCAATGTACACGTTCATTCTATGCCGGAGTAATGCCCTCACATTACTCCGGTTTTTCTGTATGGTTTCTGTTTCTTCCTCACATAGGCATAATTATTTAAATTTGGATGATGCTATTTTTTACTCAATGTAATGTGTGAATCGGTCATAGTGTACTGTATTGGAGAAACGACTGCAATGAGGTTCAGTACGTTTTCGATGCTGTTGTTTTTTATTTTCCCGCTGTAATGAATCTCTTTAATTTCAGGTGATGCAAAAGAGACGGTCACATTATAGGTTCTCTCCAATATTCTGGCAATATTTTCCAGTGTTTCTCCGCTGAATACAAATTGATCGGTCATCCAGAAGATGGCTTCTTCCACATTCTCCACAGTTAATTTGTTGAATATACCCTTCTCTGTATGATATTGCATCTGTTCACCTGGATTCAGCATCTCAGATAATTCCGGATTGCATACTTCAATCTTTCCTTCTATTAGCGTGCTAATGATATGTGCATCATCGGGATATGATTTAATGTTGAATTTAGTGCCCAATGCCTTTATCTCCAGACTGGAACGTGTTTGAACAATAAATGGCCTTTTGGGATTGCTTTCAACATCGAAATAGGCTTCACCTTTCAGCTTCACGATTCGTTCCTTTTTCCCGAAATCGGAAGGATATCTTAGTTCACTGGCTGAATTAAGTCTCACCCGAGAACCGTCGGGTAGTTGGACGTTTGCTTTTTGTCCGTTCTCTATCGTCACAACAAGTTCTTTAGAGGAATGAGCAGGAGATAGCCGGAGAGAATATCCAATTGCAAATAAGAGCATTCCCACAGCTGCAATTCCGGCAATTGACTTCCATCTTTGTTTTACTCTCTGAATAGAATAAGAGCGTGGAAGGAGGTATGCCTGCATCTGTTTCCAGATTTTTTGTCTGCTCTCTTCCGCTTTAGATGAAGGACATTGTGCCGCATCCGACCATTTTAGGGCGTAATAATCTTCGAGTTGCTTTTCGGTTATTTTTTTCCCCTGATAAGCGTCCAGCAACTTTTTCACTTCCTCGTCCGAAATTGTTCGGGAGAGAAATTTCTCAATCAATTTTGTAATTTCTTCAGACATATTTATAGATATATACGTAATTGGGTTAAAATCCTTACAGTAATGCTGTGTTTAACCGAAATCTTAACTAAGTTTAACTAAACAGGAAGAAGAAGCGGTGAGGTTTTACCTTGATCCTTTTGATGTATCACAGGTACAAAAACAGTAAATATTTTTTCAGATGTTCCTTTAGAAATAGGAGGGAGCGTATAATCTGTGTTTCTACTGTCTTTTCAGAGATGTGCAAACGGGAAGCAATATCCTTATTCGATAGATTTTCTTTCCGGCTCAATAAGAAAATTCTACGTCGTTTTGTTGGAATTTTTTCAATCAATACAGAAAGAATTTTTTCCAGCATGAGATTGTTGACAACATCTTCAGGGTTAATCCATTCCTGTTTATCTTCCTGTTGGATTTGCTCGTATTTGTATTTTCGTAACAGTTGTTCTGTTTGCCTGTATACATGATTTTTGGCTATGGTAAAGAGAAGTGGTGCAATATCTTTTTCAGGGTCTATGGTCTCTCTTTTCTCCCAGAGTGTTATGAAAACGGTCTGTGTGATGTCTTCAGCGAAAGTTTTTTCGAAAAGTGTGTTTAATACAAAGGTATATATCTGAATGTAGTAGAAGTGATAGATTTGTTCGAAAGCCTTTTCATCTCCTTCACACAGAAGGTGAAGAATGCGCGAATTGATATGAATTGTCTTGCCTTTCAAAGTGCTTTCATCCTTTGCGGGTTAATTATCTAGCAATGC
>RZYP01000428.1 GCA_009930275.1 Negativicutes bacterium | reverse complement strand
TTATTAGTGGTTGATTTATTATTATTGCTCATCTTTAAAATCCTCCTTATACACCGTGTTCAACACAAAACGAACAAACATACCGCCTACGAATTTCATAACAAACATTAAAATAAGAGGCAAAATTATTGGAGCCTTCAGTACTGCAAATAACGCTGAGCCGATAGTGAAATAATTATTGATCAAGCCGGCGCCGGAATATTGCCAGGCACCCATAATAGTAAGTTCTTTTTTGTTAATTTCGCCCTCATCGTACAATTCCTTGGTCAAAGCCGCACCGGCATCCGTACTTTGCAAGTCGGTAATCAAAGCAAGACCGGTTTTACCAGGCAAGCTAAGAAGCGGTTGCAACAAAGGTGTCATCATCCTGTGTGCCGCACGAATTGCGCCGTAATGCGTAAGTACTTCCAGACAGCCAAGTGCCAACATAACGGTCGGAGCTAAGGACAATGCAAAGAGGAAGCCTGCTTTAGCACTAACACCGCCTGCGCCGAGGAAGGTATTTTTTACAGGATCTTTCATTGTTCCGAATTTACCCCCAAGAGTCGTAAAATCGAACGCGCTCAACCATTTCATACCGTCCACCTTCATAAGAAGGCCTGAAAAAAACAATACTGCTACTGCCAAAGCAATGTAGGCTCCTATGCCAACTCTGGTCCCATTTTTTTCATTCTCCATGAAAACACCCTCCTTTTCAATTTTTATATGCTTTCCAAAACAAGTATAATTATACTTTTTTAGTATTAGCTGTGTCAACAATATCGTGCTTGTATTTTTCTGTGGAATACTGCATATGCAAATCGCCCTTCTTTTCCTTGAAAAAATGTGATAAATTGTATACAATTACAAGGTAAGAGTATCTATGCTTTTAGCTCTGGCAAAACAGAAACAAATACGATAATGAGGTGATAATTTTGTCAAATGTTCTCAAGCATTACGAATATCTGCACACAATTCCTGAAATCGGCCTTGAAGAAGTAAAAACTTCTGCTTATCTGGCTGAACAGCTGGAAAAAGCTGGGTTTAAGGTAACTACCAATGTCGGCGGCGCTACCGGCGTCATCGGTGTCTATGACAGCGGTGTCGAAGGCCCTACCT
Source organism: Negativicutes bacterium (assembly GCA_009930275.1). The sequence goes on along the minus strand of RZYP01000428.1, from coordinate 172 downwards.
TGGCTCTGCGCGCTGATATGGACGCACTCGGCCATGTTATTGACGGCGTTCACTGCGCACGTCACACTTGTGGTCATGATGCCCATTCTTCTATGGTTCTTTCTGCTGCCGAAGACATTATTCGCGAGAAAATTGTTAATAAAGGCCGTTTGAAAATTCTTTTCCAACCGGC
>RZYP01000427.1 GCA_009930275.1 Negativicutes bacterium | reverse complement strand
ACTCTTAAGGAAAGTATATCCGTCAATTTACGGACAGGCAACTCCATCAACTTTAAGTCATTTGAAATTAGCTAAAACAATAAGTTAAGAAGAATTGAAATGAAGTATTTTATTATTCCTTTTGTAATCCTAATATTAGGATTTGCTGCTTTAACATATTACACGGCTGAGAATCGTATTGAAGAAAGATATGCAACACTTGAGGACACAACTTTGAATATTGCTGATAGCTATTCGCATAGTTTAGCAAACTCCAGGGAAGCTTATGATATTATTTTAGAACTTCTAGATGAGAAAATACTGGTATTGATTATGGACAGGTCCAATGTCGTACCCACAGTACATAATCATGTGCAATACTACGCAATATTACATAAAACAACAAATGGTAGCTGTCATTTTGACATTATTGTGCTATAATTATTTAATAACGATCAATTAGGATATTTGTGCGAATTTATTAAAGTGAGGTGGCTTCTATGCCTGGAATAATACATAACGACAGATGGATATCCATGCAAGAAGTTTGCGACTATCTTGGGGTAAAGCGCCACACGGTCATGCGTTGGATTGATCAGCGCGGTATGCCTGCATCAAAGGTGGGAAAGCTCTGGCGTTTCAAAACCGTTGATATAGACGAATGGATTAAAAAAGGCGGAGCCTCCGATGAGCGGGAGGTTATAAAATGAACAGATTTAAGACTTTAAATGCCCGCAGGCTTTCTGTTGCCGGATTTTCATTTCTCTTTGCCTATATTCTGTCATTTCAGTTTGAAGGGCAGGTGTTGTACAGCCTGCTGGATCTGCGTGGAACAGACGCCGACCGTTACATACTGGCTGCAATTATCGCGCATTTTGTAGGGCTTTTTACCTGCGGCCTGTTTGTCAAATCACAGGCGGCCGCCAAAAGCATGATGTTCGGCGGTATGGGCTTATGCTTAGCCGCCACTGTCCCCTTCTTTTTTCCTCTCCCTGCTCTATGGATGGGCGGACTGATTGTCAGCGGATACTTTAGCGGCTGTGCGGTGGCGACATGGGGATTTTTTCTCAGGGCCTTTACGCCCAAGAACGAGCGCATTAAATCCTGTGCCGACGTTCTGATTTATTCCAATTTGCTGATGATTGCAGTTAACGTGATGGCCATGAACAGGTCAACCTTTATCGGGCTTGGCTTCTCTGTGCTTTGCCTTGTGATTGGCATGGTCTTCATTTGGATGCTGCCGTTGGAGCAGGAGAATGAGCAGAACAAAGCATTTAAAAATAAGACCCATAGCGGCA
>RZYP01000426.1 GCA_009930275.1 Negativicutes bacterium | reverse complement strand
GTAGTAAAACGTGCGGACGGTGTGGGTTGATTAAAAAGAAATTCGACTACATAATTATCAATCAAGTGCGAACCGGAAAGCTTAACAACCGTATCAGGTTCACGATAAAGCGCCAGCATCAACTGCGGAACGGTTGAAACCCTAACACTGTCGGGCAATGAATCCGGAAGCGCAGGAGCATACCCCGGAGTAATCGGCTGGTCGCAAAAAGCAATACGCTCGTCAGGCAGGTCAAAATAAAAATTAGCATTAATATCCTCAAGGGCATAACATTGATATTCACCATTTTGCAATTGGTCGAGATAAAAAGCCCCCGTTTTATCGGTAGTGGCAATATAATAAGGGGTGGAAGTAAAAAATGCCGTATCCGAACCGGCTGGGTAAAGCACAACCCAGATACCCTCCAGCGGTGCGCGGGTTTGCGCATCCACCACACTCCCCCGCACAGAAAGTGAATCGATATAGGTACCCGTAGAGAACACATAGCGGAACGATGGAACCGCATTTCCTTCATTCAAATCGGCAATAGCATCCCCCAGAAATAGGTTATAGGTAGTTTCTGAACGCAATGTATCCTGTATTTTTATCAACACCGACTTCCCTTTGAGGAGAACCTCCGGTTTCTTCGTCATAGGCGGAGAAACAATCATTTTTTCATTTACATCTTTTAACTGCAGAAATTCATCAAAGTTCACCTTTATCAGTTTCCGGTCGAAGTTAACCGTTCCTGTCGGCGGTTCTGCGGAGAGTAACACCGGAGGATTTTTATCCTGTGGCCCTCCTGTGGGAGCCACCTCTGAAGCGCAACGTGTGGCCGCAACCATAGTTATCACTCCGCATAAAACTATTATCCAATTTCTGAAATTCATAAGTGCAAATATACTTACTCCCGGGCGATAAAAATACGATTTCTCAACAAACAGCCGCAAATGGGGTTTAATAATCATTAACTTTGTGATACGCCGATGGAAAAAACAATAATTATTGCCTTTATCATGTTTTTGCTGCTACTAAAAAGCCTCACAGGGAGGTCGCAATTACGCCCTGATAATTCGGTAGTGGTGGAAAAGTATGCACAGCAGCGGCCGGCCCTTTTCACAAGGCAGCGCGTGACCACATCCGTTTTTAATATCCACTATACCCGGTTGCAATTCTCCCTCGACCCGGCAGTGCGTGCCCTTCAGGGCATTGCAACCCATCATTTCATGGTTCAGGAAACCACCGATACCCTAGTATTGCTTTTAGCACCGGAACTCACTCCCGACTCCATTCTTTTCC
>RZYP01000425.1 GCA_009930275.1 Negativicutes bacterium | reverse complement strand
CAGTGGCTGGGACAATGAAAGTTTGAATTATCTGGACTTTGCTAAAAGAATGGAAGATGCGGGGGCGGATTTTATGGCAGTTCATCCTCGCACGAGAACCCAAATGTATGCAGGAAAATCTGACTGGTCTGTAATCGGAGAAGTAAAAGAAGCAGTAAACGTTCCGGTGATTGCATCGGGAGACGTTTATACAGCACAAGATTTCGCCCAGGTCACTCAAGAAACAAACTGCAACGGAGTGATGCTTGCCAGAGGGATTTTGGGAAATTTCCATTTAATTAAGGAAATTCATGCCCACATGGAGAATATATCTATTGAGGAACCAAGTCCTTCAGAAAAAATGAAGCTTCTGGAAAAGCATCTTGATCTGCTTATTAAATACAAAGGGGAAGATATTGCCACCAAGGAAATTCGAAAGTTTTTTGCCTGGTATACAAAAAATCTCCCCGGAGCGGCTCGGCTGAGAACAGAAGTGAACAGTATTAAATCATCTGAAGAATTTAAGGGATTCCTTAATAAAATCGAGAAGGATGATTATTTTGCTGCTAGAGCTTCTCTTCCCAACCCCCAAGATGTGTCCCCTGTGTGGTAAAAAGCAGGATAAGCTTCAGATTTGTAATGAATGCGATAATTTGAAAATTAAAATTCAAAAAGAAGAAGGTCAGTGTAGCAGATGTGGCACATTCTCCCGCAAAGGAATTTATTGCCCTACCTGTTACAGCTGGCCTGATGAGTACATAAAAAATACCTCACCCTTTCCCTACCGGGATGAGTTTGAAGAAATGCTTCGCAATTTCAAATTCAACTATCACGGATACCTGGCAGCCCCTGCCGCTATGGCCATCTTCAATGAAGTGTGCACAAATCATGCTCTTATTAGAGATATGACTGGTGCACTTGTTATTCCCGTTCCCATGAGCCCCAAAAGAAAACGAGACAAGGGATACAATCAGGCAGAAGTTCTGGCAAAGGAACTTGCTTCGATTTTTGATGCCCGCCTTGAGCTAAACCTTTTAAACCGCCCCAAAGATACCCCTCATCAAACAGGACTTTCCCGAACGCAAAGAAGAAAAAACCTAAGCAATGCTTTTACAATAGCCCAAGACAGGGTAAAAGAAATAGAAAATAAGTCAATAATTTTAGTAGACGATGTAATTACTACAAGCACAACCCTTCAGGAATGTGCTAAAATACTACTAAATAACGGCGCCAAAAAAATATTCAGCGTAACAATCGCCGCCGGCAAAATACGAAAGTAGGGACGCTTCCATTTGGTGCGC
>RZYP01000424.1 GCA_009930275.1 Negativicutes bacterium | reverse complement strand
ATGCTGGATGCAGGAGAACCTGAAGGTTACTCATTATCCCAACGGAGATCCAATTCCATATATAACAGACAACGATGAATGGGCAGCATTAAAGAATAACAATACAGACGATGCCTATTGTTATTACGACAATAACACTAACAGCGAATACGGAGCTCTTTATACTTATGCTGCTGCTATTGGAGATAACTGGCAGCGGGATAAAACTGAGGGGCAGGGCATTTGCCCCGATGGATGGCATTTACCAACGGATGAAGAGTGGAGTGAACTTGTTGACTATTTGGGTGGATTGGATGTTGCCGGAGGAATAATGAAGGAGGAAGGTACTACCCATTGGGATAGTCCCAATACCAGTGCAACAAATGAGAGTGGCTTTACTGCCCTTCCGGGCGGCCTCCGTAGCAGCCTCAGTGGCACGTTCAACACTGCCGGCAGCAGCGGTTACTGGTGGTCGGCTACCGAGAACAGCAGTAACTACGCGTGGCGCCGAAGCCTGTACTATAACGATGCCGGTGTCCGCCGCTGCTACAGCAGTAAGTCGGACGGGTTCTCTGTGCGGTGTATCAGGGATTCAAATTGATTATTTGTTTATTTTCATCCTGAGCTTGCGAAGGGTGAATTTATTTGATTATTTAAAACGGTACCGCCTGTGGCAGTCGAAATTTTTTTAAAATATTAAAAATATTTATCGGAATAGGGACTTTACATATTATTTTCAAAGTTAGCAATCATGAAAAATCTACTTGTCATTATTCTTTTACTCTTCACCCTCACTGCTGCTGCCCAAAACGAAGGCCGTGGCATGAGAGCCCTCTCCGAAGTACAGCTTCCCAAAGGTGAAGTTATGCTCTACGACGAGAGCCACGCCTTGCTGCTTGGTGAAAGTGACTACACCCATGGCTGGAGCGATCTGCCCGGTGTGCAGAGAGATATTAACAGCGTGGAGGCAGCGCTGGAGAAGCATGGCTTTTCAGTGCATAAACATCTGAATCTGACGAGTGTGGAGATAGAGAATGTATTGAATGATTTTGTGTATCAATATGGGCAGAAACCTGACAATAGATTATTGATTTATTATTCAGGACATGGATACACTTTTAAAAAGTCGTGGGGAGGAGAAATAGGATGCATTGTACCGGTGGATGCCCCGGATCCAAGCAAAAAATTGGCAGAATTTGAAAAGAAGAGCATTAATATGGAGACGATGCAGATTCTCGCCAAAGAGATTAATTCAAAACATGTGCTCTTTATGTTTGATTGTTGTTTTTCGGGGAATATGTTT
>RZYP01000423.1 GCA_009930275.1 Negativicutes bacterium | reverse complement strand
ACTAAAGACGCAGACGCAACAAATCAACACAAGCCGAAGCCGACAATGGCACAATGGGATAAGATCATTGAACGTATTAAGTCTGGGCATAATGTAGAATATACAATTAATGCGACAATAAGTGCATTTGACTTGACTGAAGAACAAATTAAAACATTAAAACAATGGAAACAGCAATAAGTTATTTGACCGTTCTCCCGACAACAAGGGAAGAGCGTAATTCTTTCGTAAAGAATGCAATCACAGAAGTTTTGAGCGGTGAACGTTCTCCGCTTGAATTACAGATCATGTTAACCTCAATAGAGAAGATGGTTGAAGCGATCAGGAAGGATCAGAGAATACAGGATTATGTATTATCTGAACTTTACAAATATCCAGGACAAAGAGCGTTGATAAAAGGAGTTGAGGTGCAGATTATGACTAAATCAAATTATGATTATCATCACTGCCAGGACATGGAATGGGAAAGGTTAGACAGTGAAATTAAAGTACTTACTGAGCGCAAGAAGGAACGTGAAGCGTTTTTGAAACACATGACAGCACCGGTGGCCGATCCCGAAACCGGCGAGATCATTAATCCGCCTCTAAATTACAAATCTGAATTCGTTAAAATTACAGAGAAATGAAAACATTGATAATAATAATGATAATTGTTGCTATTGTAATCTTGCGAAAGATTGCAATATTCAACAAAAACAACAAACAAATTTATAAATCAGCCGAAAGGCACAAATATCCAAAACTATGAAAAAAGAAGTAACAGTACAGGAGTTCAAAATTAGAGAAGTGGCAATCCCGATTAAGGGGATAAGCCCGTTGGTTGTGCACGCTTGGAGTGAAAAATCAAAGAAAATGATTACTGACAAGCAGGCAGGAAAAGCCAAAAATGCTAAACACGACATCCGTATTCCGGAAGAGGATTACGAGCAGGCTAAACATAAGTCTGTCGAAGGATGGGAAGGATTTCCGGCAGCGGGGTTTAAGGCAGCGATGATACGGGGAGCAAAGATGATTGGTTTGGTGATGAAGGACACACAGACAGCTTTCTTTGTGAGGGCAGATTGTCCTGAAACTCAACTTGTTAGGATTATTGGAGAGAGCCGGATGCGCACTGACATGGTAAGAGTTGGGATGGGTGCTGCCGATATAAGGTACAGACCTGAATATCCCGAATGGTCGGCAGTGTTAAACATTGAGTTCAATGAGGGGGTTATTTCGTTGGAGCAGATATTTCAGTTAGTGAGAGCTGCTGGATACGGTTGCGGCATCGGGGAGATGCGACCGGA
>RZYP01000422.1 GCA_009930275.1 Negativicutes bacterium | reverse complement strand
ATCAGTTGTATCTGCCTGAGGTGGGGCAAATCTCGTCATGTTTTGACAACAAAGATCAAGATCTCTGAAGGTTAAAAATGTGTGGTATTATTTGTGCATGAAATTTAACAGCGAGTCTTTGACAAGTTTACAGAGGTAGCGAGTCATAGTGAGGAGAGGTCTGTTGTGTGTATAGAATTCCTCCGTTCGTGAATGCTTGGGTTGTTCAAGCTTTATGAAAAAGGAGAGATATTTATGGAGCAAATTCTGTCATGTCGGATAATAAGGTAAATATGATGAATTTGTATCTCATTGGCTCTGGGTTTACAAAGGCTATCTTTCCAAAGTCGCCTTTGAATAATGAATTACTCAAGGTTTTAGTCTCCGATAGACCTGACTGTGCTGCTCAATGGCTTATTGATAAGTACAAGACGAATGATGTCGAAATTGCCTTAACAAAACTTGATGTAGATATTAGGGCATATGGTGAAGAAAATACAGAATTAATATCGGAATTAAAGGGCCTTCGTCGTGATATCGAAAGAGATATTGGAAAGTTCTTTTCTTTTTACAGGGCAACGCCAGAGCTTTTGGAAGAAAAGGTTTGGCTTAAAGAACTTCTACAATTTGTTTCGTCTAATGGAAATGTGGCTGTTAGCTTGAATTACGATAGTGTTTTTGAAGGAGCTTTGGATTGCATTGGACGTTGGTCTCCAAAAGGAGGGTACGGGCCGTTTCAACACGGTCTTATCGATGATTCGGAATACGACGAAAGTCCAATCGCTGTTCTGAAGATACATGGTTCCACTACATTTAAAATTGCAGAATCAATCAATGCTCTACGTTCACGAGCCGTTAACTTTCTTTTTGATGAGTACTTTTTCCCAGTGTCTGCGAAAGACAAGCATTTTGGCTATGGACTTGGAAAAGGAGAAACATACCTCATCGCACCTAGTTTTGTGAAAATTCCTACCGTAGAAATGTCATATTGTATGATAGATGCTCTGAAGGCCGCATCTAAATCTCGAAATTTAATAGTTGTCGGTTGCGGCCTACGCCTAGAAGATTCTTTCTTGACAATTCTACTTACTCATTTCTTGCACCAGCGAGATTGGCAAAAGCGTAAAATAATTATTGTGGATCCTTATGCTGATAAAATAGCATCAAGAATAAGGGAATATTGGGGAGTCAATGTCGATAAATGCATTGTGTCAATAGAAGAGGGGATAGAGGAATCAATTAAGCGGCTTCAAGATGCTATCGTATAGATATTCGCATGGCTAAAAACTCAATGGTCCATAGTAGAG
>RZYP01000421.1 GCA_009930275.1 Negativicutes bacterium | reverse complement strand
TCTAATGATTTATGCGTTTTATACCCTGAGGACTTCACCTCGACAGGCGATATCTTATGCTTGTGGGGGATGACAAAATCTATTTCATAATACTTCTTGCCTTCGGCGTATGGAATCGTATGATAAAACAGGTTCTTTCCGGTTACTCTCAGCATCTGGGCTATAACATTCTCATAGACATATCCCAGATTGGTACTTAGCTTATCATTCAGCAGCTTATCATAAATGACATTTTCCGTAATATCACTATCCTTGAATGCGAGAGTGACAAACAGGCCGGTATCCGAAGCATACATCTTGAAGTATTCCTCATTCTTTGTAAGGGCTAATCCAGCATTCGGATCATCTGAGTGGTATGTAACATTTACCGTCATGGAATCCTCCATCTCCTTCACGACATTCACAATCCTTTCCACCTTTTCATCCTTAACAGCTTTTCCCACCTGATAACGCAATGCGTTTTTGCTGAGTTGAGCGGGAATGGCATCATACATGGCTTTTGCTCTACCCGAGTCATCAATTTTCCCGAAATCTTCTTCGTAGAGAGCTATGATGTCACGTTTTGCCAAATCAACGGCAGTAAAATTATTCTTTTTAATATATGCAGCGACGGCTTGTGGCATTCCTCCCACTAGCATATACAAGCGGAAGTCCCTCATGAGTTTCCGATGAACAGCATCGCCAAGCGGCAATTTCTTTTCAAAAGCATTACGCAATAACGGAATGGTAGCTGTATCGCCAAGCGCCCATCTGAATTCTTCATAATCCATAGGGAACATATCTACCTTTGTCTCTTCACTCGGAATGATAATATTGCGGCTTCTTGACCTTACAGATATTAAAGATCCTGTCTCAATGTAGTCATATCGATGGTCTTTCACCAGATGCTTGATGGCCTGTCTTGCGAGCGGCTGTAGCTGGACTTCATCAAATATGATCACCGATTCTCTTTCGTACAATTGCACATGATATATGAATTGCAACCTGAGAAAAAGATAGTTTAAATCGGATATGTCCTTGAACAAATCGCTGACTTCCTCTGAAACGTTTGAAAAGTCTATCAATATGTATGATTTATACTCATTACGGGCAAATTCCTCTGCTATGGTGGATTTTCCGATACGCCTGGCTCCCTGTATCAGCAATGCTGTATCTCCATTACGCTCCGATTTCCATTTGAGCATCGTATCGTACATCTTTCTTTTGAAAAAGATTACATGGTCTTCCATTGCCTACAAATTTTATGTACGAATGTAACCTAAAAACATAGCCCCACCAAATTTATTT
>RZYP01000420.1 GCA_009930275.1 Negativicutes bacterium | reverse complement strand
AGAGAATTTCATCACGATGATTTATCTGCTTGGCGGGAAGTTGAAACTGAAACCAGGAGCATATAGTATGATATCACCCATTTAAAACAGCGAAGCACCAAATAAAAACAACCCACCAAGTAGCTTGATCAATTTTATCAGGCAACTCAGTGGGTTTATTTGTGCGTTTTTAATTTTGTCATGATTTTCTTCGCTTTTGAAGAATAACGTTCGATTTTTAAAAATCTTAACTACTTCTTTGTAAGCGGACAATAAAGTACCGTATAGAAACCTCAGTACTCTAATGCGATAATTAGAGTAAAAGAAAGCGGCCTCTCGGCCGCGCGTTACGTTCATCATGAGCAAGTTTTTCGTATTTTATCATTCCATGGCATTATCAGTTCAAGATTAGTTTCAGTAGGTTCTTTCATCCGAGGTAGTTCTTCAAGTAGCTTCTGCAAATACTTATGGGGATTCAATCCATTGGCTTTCGCTGTTTCCACGATACTGTAAACAGCGGCGCTTGATGCTGCACCTTTAGGGCTTCCTGAGAACAACCAATTTTTCCTTCCTACAGTAAATGGACGAATACTGTTTTCCGCAGTATTATTGGAGATTTGGCAGTGACCATCCATAAGATAATTCATAAGCCCGGTCTTCTGATTCAGTGAATACTGCAAGGCTTGTCCAAACTTTGATTTTGGAGGTATTGTGGCAAGAGTGGTTTCTACCCATGACCAATAAGCCTCCAAAACTGGTTTTTCCAGCAGGAAACGTTGCTCTTTACGTTCTTCAGGTGCTAAACTCTTCAGTTTATCTTCGAACTTAAACAGTTTATTACAGAATTCCAATCCTTGTTTTACAAGGGTAGCTTCTGTACTTTTAAGGTCCTTTGGCATAGCATCTGCATATTTTCTACGGGCATGAGCCCAACAATAGCAAAGGGTGGCATTCTTGACCTTGCCATATGCAGAATAAGCGTCTACATGCAAGAATCCGGAGTAGTCTTTCAAGAACTCCACTACAAACTCTGCAGACCGGCCAGGACAGTAGTCGTAGACGCGGATTGGTGACGTACTTTCCGCAATGGTAGAATACACCCACATATAGGACTTGGTCCGATTACTTCGCCCAGGCTCCTTAAGCACTTGGACAGGTGTTTCATCGACATGCAAGTAGTTCTCCTTCAAAAGGTGGGTTCGAAGCTGATCCACTACTGGTTTTAGATATTCATCAGCAGTTTTAATGATCCAGCTGGATAATGTACCTCTTGATATTTCCAAACCCAGATTGCTCCAATCCTTGGATT
>RZYP01000419.1 GCA_009930275.1 Negativicutes bacterium | reverse complement strand
CGCGGATATTCGGGCAGAGGATTGTTCACTTCGATTTCAGAAGCCCATTTGGTTTTGATTTTGTCACCCGCCGGCTGCCACTGGGCAGAGAGGGAGAAAAGGAAAAAAAAGGATAGAAAAAATGTAACAGTTGTTCTCATATAATTTATTTTAGGATATAAAACCATTCACACTACGAAAATAGTACTTCTCTCCCCTTGTGAAAGCCAATAATTCGTCAAAAACTAGCAATTTCTTCTCAAAGTCACTTTTGTTCCTGAAAGTCTTTCGGAAGAATACCAAACTGTTGTTGAAAACATTTGGCAAAATAGGAAGGGGAGTTGAAACCGACCATGTAACAGATCTCGTTAATCTTATAATCATCCTGTTTCAAAAGCTGAGCGGCTTTCTTGAGTCTTTCCACCCTGATATATTCATTGGGGGTTAAATCAAGTACACCTTTCACTTTGCGGTAAAAACTGGCTCTGCTCATATTAAAACGTTCAGCCATATCTTCCACGTTGAATTCGGAATCGGATAAGTTTTCCTGTATTACTTCGTTTAACTTTTTGATGAAAGCCTCATCCGATTTGTTCAAGGCGACGGTGGCCGCTCCAATAAATGGGTTCTTCAAAAATGTTTCACGCAGCTTCTCCCTTCCATGGAGTAGATTCTCGATTCGGGCCAGCAGCACTTCCACGGAAAAGGGTTTTTCCAAATAGGCATCTGCTCCCAGTTCGTACCCCTGCACTTTGGACTGCGCCATCACCTTGGCTGTCAACAAAATAACAGGGATGTGACTAAACTCAAGTTCGGACTTCACCTCCCGGGTCAACTCGAAGCCATCCATCTCAGGCATCATCACGTCGGTCACAATCAGGCTTACACTCGCCTTCTTCAGTTGTTCCAACGCCTGCACACCATTTTCTGCCACAAGAATATGATAATGGGCCGAGAGAAACCGGGCTTCAAATTCAAGCAGTTCCACATCATCGTCCACCAATAGTATGGTGGCCTGCTTTTTCAGATTATCTGCTCCCTTCTCTATGTTGATCTCCTTCTGTTCCTGTTCATGCCCGGTGCTCTCTTGCATCTCCAGGTTCCCTACAGGAAGCTTCAGCAAGAACCGGTTATAATTGTCATCGTTCTCAAGTTTCAGTGAGCCACCATGAAGTTCGGCCAGGGAGCTTGCAAGGGCCAACCCAATACCTGTTCCGGTAACGTTTCTATCCTTGCCTGTATCAATCTGTACAAACGGTTTAAAGATTTCATCCTCAAATGCTGTGGGAATCAGATCACCGTCGTTTTCTGT
>RZYP01000020.1 GCA_009930275.1 Negativicutes bacterium | reverse complement strand
CAACCGCGGTGGAAACGCCACTTTGGTCGTAAACAGGTGACAATTCATCGATATCACAGCCAACTATGTTGAGCCCTGTCATGCTTATGACAGCCTGCAAAAGCTCGTTGAAGCAGATGCCTCCGGCTTCCGGTGTTCCCGTTCCCGGGAAAATCGACGGGTCAAGAACGTCGAGGTCAAGCGTAAAATATACAGGTTTTCCCTGCAGCGCCTTGACTGCATCGGCTAAACCGTTAAGATTGAACTTATTCATTGTGGTATGTTCAGTGGCAAAATCAAACTCATATTTTTCACCGGACCTGATGCCGAATTGATAAATCCTGTTATCGCCGACAATATCCCAGAGCCTGCGGATAACCGTGGCATGAGACAATGGTTCGCCGAGATAATCTTCCCTCAAATCCGTATGGGCATCAAAATGTATGATGTGCAAATCCGGATATTTTTTAGCAACAGCGCGAACGGCGCCCAAAGTGACAAGATGCTCGCCGCCGATCATAACGGGTATTTTACCGTCTTGTACAATCTTTGCCGTGTATTCTTCGATTTCTGCCAAAACTCTTTCCGTATTGCCGAAAGGCAGCTCTAGATCGCCTCCGTCAAATATGGAGGATTCTGCCAAATCCTTGTCCTGATAAGGGCTGTATGTTTCTATGCCAAAAGATTCACTGCGCATAACCTTACTGGCGAAACGGGTCCCCGGTCTGAAGGAGGTCGTGGAATCAAATGGAGCACCGAATAACACTATTTTTGCTTCGTCGTAATCTTTATCGCAGGCAATAAAAGTTTCTACATTTTTATTCAACATCGTGCAGCATCTCCTGTACATAATTAGGCAGACAGAATGAGCCTTTATGCAGATTTGTATTATAATAGCGGGTTTTTAGTCCTAGACCGTTCCACTTGTCGGCCTGTAGATCACGGACAGGGTGATACTTCTTGGAAGCAAAACCAAAAAGCCAGTGGCCGGAAGGATAGGTCGGAATATGAGCTTGATAAACACGGCTGATGGGGAAAGATTCCACAATTCTCTTATGAGCGCGCTTCATAGCGATAGCATCTTCTTCGTAAAACGGGCTTTCATGCTGATTGACCATGATGCCATCTTCTTGCAAAGCCTTATAGCAATTACCGTAAAATTCCTTGGTAAAGAGACCTTCGCCCGGTCCAAAGGGATCAGTCGAATCCACTATTATCAGGTCATACTCATTCTCATGCTTCCTGATAAACTTCAGGCCATCCTGAAAATAGGCATGAACCCGTTCATCATCAAAAGAACAGGCTGTCTGAGGAAGATACTTTTTGCATACATCGACAACCATCTCGTCAATCTCGACAAAATCAATTCTTTCAATTGTTTTATACCTGGTCAGTTCACGAATTGCACCGCCATCGCCGGCGCCAATAACCAAAACCTTCTTCGCGTTCGGATGTACTGCCATGGGAACATGTACTATCATCTCGTGATAGATAAATTCATCTTTTTCAGTCAGCATCATGTAACCATCAAGAGTCAGAAACTTGCCAAATTCTTCGGATTGGAAAACATCTATTCTCTGAAAGTCGCTTTGTGCGCTGAAAAGTTGTTTGTCAACCTGAATCGCAAATTTAACGGATTTTGTGTGTGCTTCACTGTACCAAAGATCCACTTAACACCCTCCTTTCAAAACATTAATCTTTCTAACTTCCATATCTTCCGGGCCGGTTAAGAAGCAGCCCTTTTCTTTAGCGTACTTGATATATTCAATAATTTCCGCGGTAATTTCTTCACCTGGAGCCAGAATTGGAATTCCCGGCGGATAGCTCATTACAAACTCACTGCAAATTCTGCCTGCGCTCTCCTCCAAAACAACCTGTTCTTTCTCTCCGTAAAAACCTTGCTGCGGTGCTAATTTAACCATTGGCGGTATATACTCGTGCCGCAGCATACCAGCCTTGTCTTTTTTGTATAAACGCCTTATTTCCGATAATGCACCAATCAAGCGTTCAATGTTTTTATAATTATCACCAACAGACACATACGCCAAAAAATTCCCCAAATCACCAAATTCTATCTGGATATCATACTCATCACGCAGCAAATCATATACTTCGATGCCAGCCAGTCCGGTTTCGAAAGTATTAACGGACAATTTGGTAACATCAAAATCAAAAACGCTGTCGCCGTTTATTAATTCACGAGAATAAGCGTAATAATCTCCTATTTGATTTATTTCCTGCCTTGCATACTCTACCATATCGACGACTGACTTGAAAATCTCTTTACCTCGCAGGCTCAGATTTCTCCTGGAAATATCAAGGCTGGAAAGCAAAAGATAGGAACCGCTGGTAGTCTGCGTCAAATTAATTATTTGTCTTACATATTGGGAATTGATATTCTTCCCGCAAAGCAAGAATGAACTCTGTGTAAGAGATCCTCCTGACTTGTGCATGCTCACAGATGCCATATCGGCACCTGCCGCCATGCCGGAGATTGGCATGTTTTCCCCGAAATAAAAATGTGTACCATGTGCTTCGTCTGCCAGAACAAGCATGTTATTTGCGTGTGCCAGCTCCGTTATCGCCTTGAGATTGGAACAAATACCGTAATAAGTTGGGTTATTAACAAGCACTGCCTTGGCATCCGGGTTTTCTTCTATTGCTTTTTTTACATCAGAAACCTCCATGCCTAGAGAAATACCGAGAGCTTCATTCATCTGGGGATTGATGTAAACAGGCACAGCGCCGCATAAAATCATCGCATTGATGACACTGCGGTGAACATTGCGCGGTAAAATTATTTTTTCTCCACGTTTGCAGGCCGTTAGAACCATTGCCTGGACCGCGGCCGTTGTCCCATTGACAATAAAAAAGGCATGCTCAGCGCCAAAAGCTTCCGCCGCCAATTCTTCCGCTTCCCGGATTGCTCCTACAGGATGGCAAAGATTATCAAGTTGTTTCATGGAGTTGACATCAACAGTCAGGCATTTTTCGCCCAAAAACTCGGTCAACTCCTTGTTGCCCCTGCCCCTTTTATGACCCGGAACATCAAAAGGCACCAGGCGCATTCTTTTAAATTCTTCCAAAGCTTCTAAAATCGGAGCCTTCTCCTGCGAAAGCTTAGTCAATTTTTATTTCACTCCTTGTATACGTTCATACCGCTGAAAATTTCGATCATTTCACGTCTTAAACTATTAGTTATTTTCAGCCTTGTTTTCGGCGGCAATTCATAGACGTCGGTTTTGAACAGATAATTTTGCAAATCAACTTCTTTGATTAACATCTTCGTATGAAAAATATTAGCCTGATACATATTGATATCGATAGCATCATATTTTTCCAAGGTCTTGACGTCAATGTAATCCTGAATTGAAGTTATATTATGGTCGATATATAATTTTTTACCATCTATGTCACGAGTAAAACCACGCACGCGATAGTCCATGGTTATGATATCAGAATCAAAACTGCCAATTAAAAAGTCGAGAGTGCTGAGCGGAGTAATTTCGCCGCAAGTAGCCACATCTATATCAACGCGAAAGGTAGCAATGGAGTTGTCCGGATGAAACTCAGGATAAGTATGAACAGTAACATGGCTTTTATCCAGATGTGCAACAATTGTATCGCCATCCATTGACGGAATCATCGACTCCTCGGCAATCAGAACGGTAACGCTGGCCCCCTGCGGGTCATAGTCCTGCTTAGCAACGTTCAGTACTGTTGCGCCAATCATGTCGGTAACCTGCAACAAAATCTTGGTCAGCCTCTCAGAATTATACTGCTCGTCGATATAGGCAATATAGTCCCTTTGCTCTCTTTCTGTTTTGGCGTAGCAGACGTCGTAAATATTAAAGCTAAGCGCCTTCGTTAAGTTGTTGAAACCGTAAAGTTTTAATTTGTTCTCCATTTTTACCTCCTTAAAAAAACACAAAAATACTCAGGTATATTGTATTTAACCACAACACTACCTGAGCTTAGTCATTTCTAATTAATTGTATTATTTATTATTGAATTTGCATTCATTTTATTTATTCACAATTTTAGATATTAGAGTCGATTGAGCAAAAATTTACTTTCACTACTCTTATTGACCGTTTCACAAGTATTGTGCAGTTTAACACACACGGTTATGAAGTAACCAACTTATAAAATTTGAGCTTTTAACTCAATCAATAAGGCAACCTTAGTTGCCAATCGGCAATTGACCCGGCTGTCCGTATGGCCGTAGTTCCCATTATTGGGAAGGTCACTTTGAATCTAATAATCTAATCCTTGTCACTAGTAAAAGCGTATCATAGACACATAATTTTGTCAATATTTTACACTTTTTATAACATAAACAATCCCCCTCATTTTTCTCGCACTAAGCGAAACACTGAGGGGGACTTTTTTTACTGCTGTGAAAACTTAAAACGCGGGAACAACAGCTCCTTTGTATTTGTCTTCGATAAATTTCTTAACTTCCGGACTGGTCAAAGCTTTAGCTAACTTTTGAAGTTCCGGACGATTCTCATCGCCTTTACGAATAGCAACTATGTTGGCATAAGGCGATTCTTTGGGTTCGGTGAAAAGAGAATCTTTGACAGGATTCAATTTTGCTTCCATGGCAAAGTTAGAGTTGATAACGGAGATAGCTACATCATCAAGAGAACGTGGCAGCAAGGCTGCTTCAACTTCTATAACCGAGAAACCTTTCGGGTTATCTACTATATCACTCGGTGTACCATTAATACCTACACCATCTTTCATTTTTATAAGTTTAGCGCTTTGTAAAAGTGCTAAAGCGCGGCCACCGTTGGTGGGGTCATTCGGAATGGCAATTTTTGCGCCTGTCGGCAAAGCATCCAGACTCTTTATAGTCCTGGAGTAAATACCCATTGGCTCAATGTGAACCTTTGTCAAAGTTGTAAGGGCCAGTTTTCGTTCAGAAGCAAATTTTTCCAGGTAAGGAGTGTGTTGGAAGAAGTTAGCATCTAGCTCTTTATCATTCAACGATAAGTTTGGTTTAACATAATCACTGAATTCTATAATTTGCAGGTCAATACCGTCTTTAGCCAAAATAGGTTTTACCAGATTCAACAGTTCAGCATGAGGAACAGGTGTTGCCCCAACCTTCAAAACAACTTTTTTTGCAGCACCCTTTTCTGCTTCCTTTTTGTCGCCGCCGCAACCGGTAACGACTGCGAGCAAGCTCACAAGAGCAAGTGCAACTGCCAATAATTTTTTCATGTTCATCTCTCCCATTTCATTTTTCTTAATAACCTCTCAAAATAAAAAAACTCTTTCCGAGGAAAGAGAGTATAAAACCGCTTTCCTCTCATCTCCCAAGATTCTATCTTGCAGGATTTAGCACCAATCACGTAAACGCTTGGTTGCCGGGTGTCATCGGGCCTGTCCCTCGACCGCTCTTGATAAGAGTAATTATTAAGTTACTTGATATACTACACCAGCCAACTAGGAATGTCAAGAAATTTCATAAAAAAATGGGCATCCATAACGGATGCCCAAAAAGTGATTCATCAATAAAATGGTCGGAGCGGCAGGATTTGAACCTGCGACCCCCTCGTCCCAAGCGAGGTGCTCTACCAAACTGAGCCACGCCCCGAATCACGAAGTTTATTATACCGAATAAAATTGGTCAGGTCAATGTTTTTCTATTCCTTGCTGTATTTTTTTAAACCGACCTTGTAGAAATCATTACCTTCACAGTCAATACATACGATTGCCGGGAAATCAACCACGTCATAACGCCTGATTGCTTCCGGGCCAAGATCCCCATAGGCCAATAATTCCTGAGCCTTGATTGACTTAGAGATAACTGCGGCAGCTCCGCCAATTGCAACAAAGTAAACCGCGCAATTTTTAACGATAGAATCAATTACTGCCTGCGAACGTGAGCCTTTACCAATCATACCCTTCATACCTTGTTCGAGAAGAGTTGGCGTATATTGATCCATGCGTCCGCTCGTCGTAGGTCCGGCAGAACCGACAACCTGCCCTGGTTTCTCCGGCGATGGGCCGACATAATAGATTACATTGCCTTTAATGTCTATTGGAAGTTTTTCTCCGCGTGCTAAAGCCTCAGTCATCCTTTTATGAGCAGCATCACGTGCCGTGTAGATAGGACCCGTTATACGCACACTGTCGCCTGCCTTCAAGGATCTTATTGTTTCATCAGTAAGCGGCGTAGTTATATATTTAATCGTTTGTTCTGACATTTCTACTCCCCCTTATAAGACTACTTGGGCGCAGCGCGCGGCATGACAGTTAAGGTTAACTGCAACGGGCAGTGCTCCAATGTGTGTCGGCGCATACTCAATATTAACCGCAACAGCTGTCGTAGAGCCTCCAAGACCTGAAGGTCCGACCCCTGTCATGTTCACACGACGCAGGATTTCTTTTTCAAGCTCTGCGTATTTCGGGTTCGGGTTATGTTCACCAACAGTGCGTATCAAAGAATGCTTTGCCAGCAAAGTTGCTTTTTCCATATTACCGCCGATGCCTATACCAACAGTAACAGGAGGGCAGGGATTTGGTCCGGCACTGCGTACCGTATCCACAACAAACTTAATGACGCCTTCTACGCCATCAGCAGGTTTTAACATCTTTAAAGCACCCATATTTTCGCTGCCGCAGCCTTTAGGAGAAACAGTAAGTTTGACCTTGTCTCCCTCGACTATCGTCGTATGGATAATGGCAGGCGTATTATCCTGCGTATTTTTTCTTTCAAACAAAGGATCATCAACGGATGACTTTCTCAAGTAGCCATTAACATAGCCGTCGGCAACACCGGCATTAATTGCGGAATAAAGATCTCCGCCTTCAAAATGCACGTCCTGCCCTATTTCAGCAAAAACAACCGTTAGACCGGTATCCTGGCAGATGGGACAGTCAGTTTCTTTTGCGAGTTTTGCGTTTTCAACAATTATTTCCAGGATTTCCTTGCCGAGAGGCGATTCTTCTGTTTCAACAGATTTTTCCAAGACCGCCATCATTTCATCCGGCAAATAATAACAAGAATCCTTACATAATTTACTAACTGCTTCAGTCACAACTTTAACATCAATATTACGCATACAGCACCTCCGACAATTATCTACCTACACGTTTCATCGTGTTGGCTCTAACAACCTCAGGGTCTACATTAATACGAGCAACGCCTGTTTCTATAGCGACCTTGGCAACTGCAGCAGCAACGGCCGGTGCAACGCGCGGATCGAAAGCATCAGGTACAACATAATCAGCACGCAGATCTTTCTCGTCAATCAAGTTGGCAATCGCGTTAGCGGCAGCAATCTTCATTTCTTCCGTAATCGCTCTTGCACGTACATCCATAGCGCCGCGGAATACTCCCGGGAATACCGTTACGTTGTTAACCTGATTAGGAGCGTCGCTGCGTCCGGTACCAGCAACTCTGGCACCTGCTGCAATAGCTTCTTCATAGGTAGTTTCAGGTACAGGGTTGGCCATACCGAAAACAATAGCATCTTTATTCATGCTGGCAATAATTTCTTTGGTGAATACGCCCGGTGCAGAAACACCGACAAGCACGTCAGCGCCTTTAGCAACATCAGCCAAATTGCCTTTTTCTTTATTTTTATTGGTTACTGTTTGCAAATACGCTTGGATACGGTCGAGATTTGCGTCAATTCCGTCGTATAAAGCGCCAAAGCGGTCAACCATGATAACATTTTCTGCCCCCATATTTACCAGGAGACGGCCAATAGCGGAGCCTGCAGCGCCACAGCCATTAACCACGATTTTAACTGTTTTGAGGTCTTTCTTAACAAAACGCAATGCACCAATTACTGCAGAGCACAAGGCAATCGCAGTACCGTGTTGGTCATCATGGAAAACAGGGATATCACAAATTTCTTTCAGCTTGCACTCAATATCGTAACATTTTGGGGAAGAGATGTCTTCCAGGTTGATGCCTGCGAAAGAAGGCTGTAAAAGCCTTACGGTTTCAATGAATTTGTCTGGGTCTTTTGTATCAAGGCAAATAGGAATAGCGTCAACATCCCCAAAAGTTTTGAAGAGAACGGCTTTTCCTTCCATAACAGGAATTGCTGCTTCCGGACCAATATCGCCAAGGCCCAGTACACGGGTACCATCGCTGATAATTGCCACCATATTGCCGCGGCAGGTATACTCAAATGAAAGATCTTTATCTTCTTTAATGACTTTACACGGTTCAGCTACACCCGGAGTGTACAAAACGGACAAATCATGACGATCTTTAAGAGGTACTTTACTAGCAGTAGTCAATATACCATTGTATTGTAGTCTAACTTTTAGAGCTTCTTCGTTAATTGTCATTTTAATTCCCCCATTTATTTAGAATTAGCGTACACTATTAGTTTATATTATTCATTATATTTTTGCAAGTTTATATTTTTAATTTGAATAATTTCTGCTTGAGGCTTTTCTCCCTCATTAATAGTGAGAACAGCAAAAGTTGGACCCTGCTCATCTCTTGGTGAAAGGGGGCTTCCAGGATTAATGAGCAGTATTTCACCGTACCACTTGACCATAGGGATATGAGTATGGCCAAAAACCGCTATATCAACATCTAGTTTTTTTGCCCACCAGGCAATCTCGTCAATTTTGTAGCCATGCATGTAATGATGCCCATGAGTGAGCCAGATTCGCTTATCGGCAAGCGTAACGAGCTCGTCCAGGTTTGCCTTGCCCTCAGCCGGGTCGGTATTACCGGCAACAGCTAATAACGGCAACTTGGTTTCATATGCCAAAAACTGGCCATCTTGACTGTAATCTCCCGTATGGAACCAATAATCAACCGGCGGCGTCACACTCAGCACAAGGCGCATTGCTTTCTTGCTGCCGTGCGTATCGCCTACAATTCCGATTCTCACTTTATTTTCTCCCACATTGCGCATAATTTTTTGATAGCTTTAGCTCGGTGGCTTACTTGGTTCTTTTCCTCCATCGTTGCCTCGCCTAACCCTTTGTGAAGCTCGGTAGACCAAAACAGAGGATCATAGCCGAAGCCTTCATTGCCCAACTTGTCATGAAGGAGCATTCCTTCACAAACGCCCTCTGTTTCCGCTAAAATTTTCCCTGCTGGATTCGCTACTGCCAGCGCGCAGCGGAAGCGACAGGTACGCTTCATATGGAATTTCATCGTTTGCAGCAGAAGTTTGTTGTTTGCTTCAGCATCAGCCTCCTCCCCGGCATAACGTGCGGAACGGACACCCGGTTCTCCCTTCAGCGTCTGTACTTCGAGTCCCGAGTCATCGGCTATACAAATCTTACCGGTTGCTTTCGCGTAATAAATTGCTTTTTGTCTGGCATTAGCGGCAAATGTTTTTCCGCTTTCTTCCGGTGCCGGTGTATCTGGCCATTCCTTCAATGATTTTAGTTCGACCTCCATTTCCTTCATCAATTCTTTGAATTCTTCGAGTTTTCCTTCGTTAGTCGTTGCTATTACCAATTCCTGCATCCTATTTACCTACCCGATCCGCAAGTTTTCCCAAAATCTCTTTCTGGTCTGCTACTAATTTTTTACATCCTTTTTCACCAAGTTCCAACATTTTTTCCAGTTGTTTTTTGTTGAAAGTATATTCCTCACCTGTTCCTTGCAATTCGACAAAGTCGCCGCTTCCTGTCATTACTATGTTCATGTCAACCTCTGCGCTGCTGTCCTCTTCATAGCATAAGTCAAGAATTTCTTCGCCACCAACTATGCCGACACTTATCGCAGACAGATAGTCTTTGATTGGAAACGGCGCGTCTTTGGGGCAAACTTTGTCCAGTGCAATCACCAAAGCGACAAAAGCCCCTGTAATCGAGGCCGTCCTTGTTCCGCCGTCAGCCTGCAAAACATCACAGTCGATAGTGATTGATTTTTCTCCTAACAGAGATAAATCAACAACACTACGTAAGGATCTGCCGATCAGGCGCTGTATTTCCTGTGTTCGGCCGCTTTGTTTTCCCTTAGCCGCTTCGCGCGAGTTTCTTTGTTGCGTTGAACGTGGCAACAGAGAGTACTCCGCCGTCACCCAGCCTTTTCCTGTACCCGCTAAAAATCTTGGTACTTTTTCTTCTACAGAGGCATTGCATAGAACTCGGGTATTACCCATTTCAATAAATACAGAGCCTTCCGGATAAATAACAAAATCCTTCGTCATCTTCATGGGACGCAATTGATTATTTTTTCTTCCATCTAATCTTTTCATTTCTTCCCCCTAAATATTTTCGATAATACCCTTAGTCTTGTCCTGAATCATTATGTACTGCCAGTTTCCGGCCTTTTTTTCCTTTAATGCCAAATCATAAGCCTTTTGCCTGCAGCCAGAACATATTCCGGAATCCAAAATGGCAATAAAAGCACTTTGATTGCCAAACCGCGTGTGTTCCGCGGCTGTCTGAATAGTAAGATAGCCTTTGCAATTATTGCAATAGTGGGCTGTTTCAACTTGATTCTCGCTTATACCTTCTTCATCATAATAAATACTCTTACGGCGGCTCCAGGAATCGCCGCATTTTACCAAAGCCTCTTTGCTTAGTCTTTGGCGGTTTTTCCATAAATTACCTATTTGCCCGATCAGCTCGTCCACTCTGGCATTGCATCTTGCTTCCTGCTGATGAAGCCCCGTTTGATCAGGCTCAACCACATTGCTGTAATCCATTTCCGCCATAGCCAAAATAATGCCGGTATTAACATAGGGCAATGCTGCTTCGACCGAATAGCCGCCTTCCAAAACGGCTATATCCGCCTTCAATTTATCCGCCAGTCTGGCGTATCCCTGCGCAGTAACCGCCATCGAAGCCAATGGATCACTGAAGTGATTATCCTGTCCTGCGGAATTAATAATGATTTCCGGCTGAAAATCATCCAAAATAGGTCTGATTATCCCATCGAACAATCGGTGTAATCCTTCGTCCCCGGTACCGGGCAATAGCGGCAAATTGATATTCGTTCCTAATGCCGCAGGGCTGCCAGCCTCATTGGGAAAGCCTGTTCCGGGATACAGAGTACGTCCGTCTTGATGAAAAGATATATAAAGTGTATCGGGGTCATGATAAAAAATGTCTTGAGAACCGTCACCATGGTGAACATCTGTATCAACAACGGCGATTTTTTTAATGCCATATTTCTCCCGCAAGTAGGCCACCATTATGGCCTCAATGTTTATGACGCAGAAACCTCTTATGCCATGCACAACGCGCATGGCGTGATGTCCCGGCGGTCGAACCAAAGCAAATGCGCGCTTTACTTCGCCTCTCATAACGGCATCGGCTGCGGTCAGGCATCCACCTGCGGAGACAAGATGCGCCGGCGTTATTAATTTTGATATTGTCGGTACGCCTATATGGACTCTCTGCAAATCGCTGATTTCGGCCATCCTTGGCCTATATTCCCTTATTTGCGCAAGGTCGAATAATCCTTCTTCCAGAAGCTGATCCCTGGTATATAGGAGGCGCTCCTGGCGTTCAGGGTGCGAGGGGCTTATCATCCAATCAAAAGCCGGAAAAAACACCAGTCCTAAGTTTGGTTTCAAAATGCCACCTCCTGACCGGTGACGCTATAAATTATACCTGGTTTTAATTGCATTTTTAAGTAAATTATTTTACCTGTAGTATAAAAATCATGAATTGTTGGGAATTCTTCGCAAGCTATAACCTCGACATTTTTTGCTTCCAGCTGCCACTTCGCAGCCTGGCTGAGCAAGCAATCTGCAAGAATTTCTTCTGCCGCCTTGCATGAAAAAGAATGCGGGATTTTTTCGCGAATACCGGCTTCCGGAATAATATAGTATCCTTCCGTCGTATCTGCCCGCAAAGTAGCCGTCAAAGTAGGACGAGACAAAGCAGCCCCAACGGCATTAGCCACCATAGCCCCGACAGGTATCTCTACTGGCAGCCCCATCTTCAATCCCAGCGCTTGAATCAATCCCGGAGCACCGCCGCCAACGCCAACCAGTAGTTCGGGGACGAATGCCGTACCTTTAAGAACATCGTTAACCGTATAAACCGGCTGCAAGTCCCATTCCTGAATCATTTCTTGAATGTTGTTCTCAATTTTGGCTATCGCGGCAGCAACAATCTGCTCCGCAACGCCTTCAACCGCTTCCGTAGGTTCTGCCAAAAAAGACATTGCTACGCGTGCCTTATACGCGTCGCCAAAAGAAACACAACCAATGGTAATTAATGCATCAGACAAGGTCGGTTCTTTTCCCCCCAGTGCCATCGCCGGCCCAACACGGTCAGGCCCGATCTCAAAGCCTTTAGATGTCTTCTTTATACGGCTGTCTCCGCCCAGGCCGATAGAACGCATGTGAAAAGCTCTAACCGCCGTAGGATATCCGGCAATTTTTGCGCCACGTCTGGCTAAAAGCGGTCCGCCATCCTTCCAGAAAGCAATATCCGTAGTTGTTCCGCCGACATCAAGGGAAATCGCATTAAGCATTGGCGCGCCCAGTGCTTCAATTCCCAAAACACTTGCCGCCGGGCCTGTGAAAATAGCTTCAACCGATTGTTCCGGCGCCGCTGCCAAGGGCAATGTACCTCCGTCTGCTTTCAAAATTTGGATAGGCGCGATGATTCCGCGTTTTTGCATGCTGTGTTCAACCTGAAGAATAAACTCTTGAAATTTACGATATACCGCAGCAGAAAAATACGCTGAATTTGTTCGTCTGATGAAATTTAGCTCTCCCGAAATTTCAGACCCAGCAAATATTTTTTCAAACCCCAGACCTTTTAATTCCTTGCGTAATTCCTGCTCGTTTGTCTGGTTGCGTACGGCAAACTTACCGGAAACTGCTGCCAACTCTTTACCCGACATCATTGCTTCTACATTTTTTCGATTAATTCCAGCACCTTTGATTATCTGACCCCTATGGTCCACGTAGCCTTCTGCCAAATAAGGTTCTACCGGGAAGCAATCTTTTGTTGACATGCCTGGTCCGGCCATCACGGCTAAAAAAACAGGTTCTACCTTACCCTCAGTCAACGCGTTAGTGACGATTGTACTGGAAACAACAACACGGGAAATTGAAGCCGCATCATGACCTTTGAGAGCTTCATCCAGCGCCTGCAATATCCCCTGCAGCACTTCGCCCTGCGTAGTTGCTACTTTAGCCTGATTTATAATTTTCCCCTCACCGACAAGTACCGCGTCTGTGAAGGTTCCACCTACGTCAACTCCTAAAAGCATAATAAAACACCTCTTCGTACCGTTGCCCATCAACCATTCCTTAGTTAATTCAATATTAGTTCAAAAAAACCTGCCGGATCTTTGAACTCCGACAACAATTTTGTCATTGCCCAACGGAAACAAAAAACCGGCATCTCCATTGTGGGGCAGTTTATTTGCCTCTATCCAACGAAAAGTGCCGGTTATTAAAATACTATAAAATATATTTTGTTATCTGCTCCTGTAATTCTTGATTATTACTATTGGTGTTTTCTGGCTTGCATTGCCGAACGGATTTTCAATCAATATCTGAGCAACTTCGTCACTGTCTACACCCTGGGATACGCCCAATACACAGGAACGCTTCAAATCATTAACGTCAGCAATTGCGGCACCATAAGCTCCGGTGGCTTTGGCAATTGCCTCGGCGACCTGCACCGGCTTATCAGGCCCATAGACTATGTGCTTGTCGTATGGAGGCATAGTGCCTGTTACATCGTCAATTAATTTTGCCTGTTCGCCGCCCATGCGATAGAAAACGCCGGTAACTCCGAAACACTTGGCAATAGCTCCGCAAATAACGGCAAACAACACCTTGAACTGGCCTTCCACTTCCATAAGAGACTGCATGCTATGCCAGCCAGCTATACTTCCCTGCGCAGGGAACAGCTGCGACAAAACTTTAGCAAGGAAACAAGGTTTGAAAGATTCCGGCCTTCTTGCTCTTCCTTGGGTAATAGCCACAACGCTTTCAGCCACGCAAACGACATCTTCTGGCCCTATTTTATCGCCGCCGTATTCTTTTATAGCCTCGACAATATCGTCATGAATTGTAAGAATTCTGGTAGGAACAGGAATTATCTCATACTTATTTGCCATTTCCGGCACCTCCTACCAAAGTCCTGATCTGTTCACCCATTAAGGTTATGAAAACCTTACGAATATAAATATCTTTTCTTGCCAGACCATTGTAATAAATTGCGACATCCATATCTACCATGTTCCTTAGTGCGTCTCTGATGTCTCTGCCATCATTCGCTACAAAGCGCAGCGTCAGAATCAACGGACACTGAGAAGCGGCTTTTAAAATCATGGCCTCGAAATAATTATCGCTGCGCCTACGATTAAGTGTCTCGATATGACCAAAAACTGTAGCAGCGTCAAACTGTTCCTGCGGCAGATAAGGGCGAGGGAAGACATCTAAAATTGCAGCATCTTCAGTTCCTGTGTTTACCATGGGCAACTCAATTGTAAAAACAGCTTCAGTCTCTGAAATACTTTCCAGCTTGAGCGGACTCATTTTTTCAACCAAAATAGTCGTATCGTCAGTTCCTTTATAAAAGGCATAGATACAAATAAGTGCGAAAGCCAGCACAAGAAAACCGATTATTCCACCTAAAATATAGAAAAACATGCTTATTGGTTCCTACCTTTCATATCTTGCTCATATAATGCTGCTATTCTATCGTAATACTTGGGCGTCAGGCGAGTAACCTTTCCCTCCAGATTAGTGAATGCGTTAGTAGTCTTGCCGACAGCAAGAACCACTTCGTCTGCAGCTCGAACGATCTCATAGGTAAAAGTCATCTTAGCTTTTGTAAACTCCGCCATTATAGCTCTTATAACAAGTTCATCGTCAAATCTAGCTGAATTTTTATACTTACAGGTCACCTCGGTAATTGGAAAAAGAAACCCGTTTTCGATTAAATCAAGCAGCTCTACTCCTGCTGCCCTTAAATAAGCCACGCGCCCCATTTCGAACCAGCGCAGGTAATTCGAGTGATGTACCACGCCCATCATATCAGTTTCAACAAAACGTACACGATCTTTAATCTCAATCACTGCTATCTTTCTCTCTTTCCTGTTAATTTTACTACCACAACAGTATAGCACTTTAGTATGACATCCTCAACTTATGCAACAAGAAAAAAGGCGGTCACAAAAAAATGAACGCCTCTTAAACCTATTCAGTTGCGTAATTATCAAAATACCCCTGAACTAATACTACTGGCGTTCCCTTGTCACCGCTGCCGCTTGTCAAATCAAACAAACTGCCCAGTAAATCAGTAATTTGACGTGGCGTAGTGCCTAGTGACTCTTCCTTACCCAGCATATTTTGAATCTTGCCGTTGATTTTTTTCTTCACAGCCTCTGCCATTTCGTCACTTGACAGATGATTGAACTCACTATCGACAATATACTTGATTTTGATCTCACTTGTCACGCCCTGAAGTCCCGCGGTAAAGCCAGGAGATATAACAGGATCTGCAAGTTCCCATATTCTTCCTGCCGGATCTTTGAAGCCGCCATCACCGAAAACCATTACCTCAATATTTTTGCCGGTTATCACTTTAAGTTTTTTCTGAATTTCATTGACAACCTTCTGGCAATTGCGTGGGAAAAGCTTAATAGTATTCTGTGCCGCCATATTTGAGCCAAGCAACCCATACTGCTCATTATAACCGCCGCCATTAACCGGTTCGGCAAGAATTTCATCCAACGAGAATACTTTTTCTGCTCCGGCTTTTAAAAGGATTCTTTTAACACGGTCCCTTTCATGGATACCGGCTACCAAAACTTCTTTTGAATATCTCAATGCATGACGAGGATTATTAGTAAAGATAAATTCAATGTTATCTCCAGCCATTTCACGGTAATGGTTAACATAATCAATACCGGTAAACTGGTGCATAAAGTCATTGCCGAACATTGTTCGATATTGTTCTTCCGTGAAAACATCGTTGGAAGGATTTAAACCGAGGTCATCCATCTTCTCGACATCCATCAAATGATTGCCAAGTTCATCGGCAGGATAATTCAAAAACATATAAATTTTTCTGCCGCTGGCCGCAATTCCCTTGAGCAATACAGAAAATCTGTTGCGACTCAATACAGGGAACACAACCGCTATACTTCCGGCAAACTTTCGTTTTATGTCGGCACCTATATCTTCTACAGTAGCATAGTTTCCCTGTGATCTGGCTACAATGGACTCCTTGATGCCGATTACATCCCTGTCTCTCAGCGTAAAACCTTCGCTTGCCGCTGCAGCCAGAACGGCATCAACGGTAATATCAATTATGTTGTCTCCTTCTTTTATCATAGGTGTACGAAGACCCCTGACCACCGTTCCAACCATTCTCACCATTAATGCTTTCCTCCCGCTCAGTAAAAATGCATCATTGACCCATCTTAATGATTGTTGCCACACAACTCTTTTATTCTTTCAATTGCTTCTTTAATAAGAGTCGCCATAGAACAGCTTGTGAGACCGATAATTTCCACATGGCTCTGGTTTACTGGTATCAAAATCTTTTTTCCAGGCGCTGAAGCCACGGCTTCCGCAATCTTCGGGCTAATTTCCCCCATCATTGTGTTAGGGATGATGATCCCAATCGGTCCAATTATAATATCTGCATTAGTAACAGAAAAACATATAGCATTTTCGCCTGTTGCGCCTTTTTTTACTCCAGCCTTCAGCATAGCCGCCGTGGCCAGAGAATTTGTACCAAGTCCAATAATCTCTGCTTCTTCAAAAACTTTTTTGGGGAGCTGGCTTATAACTTGCGCCGCCAGGCCACCGCCCATTCCATCAATAAAAACAATTTTCACAACATACACCCCGTTTTAGTAGCCAAGCGCTTCGCCAACTATAATAACATGAAAATCAGATGTTGACGGAGCCTTGTGTAAAATGGTCGTAATTGAGCAAATACGTTCCGGGCTATTGCAATTAGAACAAACGCCTGTCAAAACGCATGGTGTTTTCCTGTTTAATCTGTCAGCATTCATTGGCGCTGCTGTCATCGCTATTCTTCTCCTGCCATCAAATTCGTCTTTAACTATTTTATTGGCTCCCATGACAACAATAACGCGTTTTGGTCCAAAAGTCATCGCAGCTACACGATTGCCTGTTCCATCAGTATTTATAATCTCGCCGTCCATGGTCACCGCATTAGAGCTGGCCAGGAAAACATCAGCTGTCAGTTGCTGGCGACGGACTGCATATGCTTCTGCTGGCGGCAAGCCTTGATGATTAAATATTTTATTGCCAAGTTCGTTCAGAAGTTTTCCCATGGATAGCTCGTCCAACGTTACTGAACCGCCCATACCTATCGTATCCTGGGCATTGATTAATTTCAAAATTGCTTCAACTGCCTCTGCTTTTGTATCTGCGTATTCTGCTTTAAAACGATTTTTATTAAGGGCCTCTACAACTTTTTTGCCTGTTAGTTCATAGTGATGTTTCAAAAGACTATTCATGAGAACTCCCTCCATATACAATATACTAACTACAATTTTATTATAGCAGATAACAATAGGCTTAACATTATATTTAATATCTTTTGTCGCTGTTATCTACATTGTAAAACACACAGCCATTATAAGAAAAAATTGCTAACGGCTGTGGATTATGCTATAATTACACCCGCAGCAAACATATATACGCCTGTAGCTCAGTGGATAGAGCAGTGGCCTCCGGAGCCACGTGCGGTGGTTCGATTCCACTCAGGCGTACCAAAAACTCAACTTAACAAATAAATTGCCAATATGCAAAAACGGTACAGCCTAAAGCTGTACCGTTTTTTGTTCTAAAATAGTTCTCCCAGGATTTCTTTTTCGGCGAAAAGGGCTGTTGCTCCCCCTGTATGCCAAAAAATAACATTACTGTTCTGAGGCACCTTACCCGTGCGGACATAGTCCAAAAGACAAGCAAAAGCTTTGCCACTATAAACGGGGTCTAACAATAAACCTTCCTGCGTAGCCAAAAGTTTTATTGCTTCTGTCCCTTGCTTGCTAGGCATCTCATAGCCGGGCGCAAAATGTTCTTCATCCATCACAAAATCTTCTGCATTCATGATCTGCTCTGTTCCAAGCCATTCTAAAGCATCATTGCCAAGTTCTGCCATTGCTACCGTAAAGTCAGCATCATGTTCTGCCGCCCCCACTGCAATCAAGTTGGACGATGAACCCAGTATTTTTTTGCCAACCGCCAGCCCAGTCATAGTCCCGCCGGAACCATTGGCATGAAAAATATAATCGGCTTCAAGACCCAATAAATCCAGTTGTTCCTGCAGTTCTGCATAAGCGGCAACAAATCCGATTGTTCCTACATAATTTGAACCGCCTAGTGGCACACTGTAACATTTGTGGCCCTCTGATTCTAATTTCTCCATATGTTTGCGGGCATAAGCCATATAACGTTCCGTACTGTCAAACAAGGTTTCGCCCGGCAATGTTTTGATGATATGTATTTCTGCACCAAAAATCTTGTCTAAAAGAAGATTGCCTTGGCAATTACTCTCATTAGCAGTAACAAACTCCAAAAGATACAAAATCGGTTTTAGCCCTAATTTTCTGCAGCCAGCTGCCGTCTGCATTGCGTGATTTGACTGAGTTGCACCATAAGTAAAAACATATTCTGCACCATTTTCTACCGCTTGCCCCAGTAAATATTCCAGCTTTCTGATCTTATTGCCGCCAAAAAGATTCTGCCCGGTAAAATCGTCTCTTTTAATATATAGATTTACTCCTAACTGTTGAGAAAGCCTTTCCAACTTATAAAATGGTGTCGGGAAGAAACCCAAAGCAACTTTCTTCTTCTTTTCTAATAAGTTTTTAATACCCGAAACTTGCACTTTTTTATCCTCCCTCACAATTAAACCACCATGGCATATTTTTTTTAATATACCATGGTGGTTTATATATGTCCATTTTAAAGTTAAAATTTCTCCCAATTCCCGAATAGTTAATTTCTTCAGAATAAAAGCCTATTTTGGTAATACTATCAGCCGCAGCAGCCATGATGGCAGCAACTCTTATCGAGGCTTATACCATCTGTAGATAACCCATTTTTCAACTTATAATCGACAATTGCAGCTTTTAAGGCATCAGCAGCCAGGTTGGAACAATGCATCTTAACCGGCGGCAATCCGTCTAGTGCCTCGGCAACTGCCATATTGGTAAGTTTAAGAGCGTCCTCAATCGTTTTTCCCTTGGCCAATTCTGTAACCATGCTGCTGGTGGCAATTGCCGCGCCACAGCCAAAGGTCTGAAAATTTATGCCTGTAATAATATTGTCTTCGACTTTGATGAAAATTTTCATAATATCACCGCAGACAGGGTTACCAACAATACCAACGCCGGAAAAATTTTCCATAACACCAACATTTCTCGGATTAGAAAAATGATCCATTACTTTTTCGCTATACATATTACACCAACTTTCCTATACTATGTTGTACTTTTCGCTGTAAAGAGGCGACATCTGACGCAAACGCTCCACAATAGGCGGCAATTTTTCAAGCAGATAATCAATCTCTTCCTCAATCGTAAATTCTGATAAGGTCAGACGCAGGGAACCATGTGCTATTTCATGCGGCAAACCAATGGCCAACAAGACATGGGAAGGATCAAGCGAACCTGAGGTGCAGGCTGAACCACTGGAAGCCGCTATCCCTGCCATATCAAGCAATAATAAGAGACCCTCGCCTTCGATATACCGGATACTGAAATTAACATTATTCGGTAATCTTTCGCTTGGATGTCCATTCAAACGAACTTCGCTGATATTTTCCGAAATACCGGCAATCAGCTTGTTGCGAAGACGAACCACGCGCTCACTATTTTTCTTCATATGTTCCTTAGCATGAACAGAAGCTAAACCCAGCCCCATAATTCCTGCAGTATTTTCCGTGCCGGCACGCAGTCCTTTTTCCTGACCGCCGCCATACACCAGGCTCCCCATTTTGACGCCTTGTCTGATATAGACAGCACCGGTACCTTTCGGTCCATGGAATTTATGAGCAGTAAGCGTTAAAAGATCAATGTTGTCAGCTTTCACATCAATGGGTATATGACCTACGGCCTGAACTGCGTCAGTATGAAAAAGCACACCGTGTTTTCTGGCGATAGCACCGATTTCCCTTATCGGCATAATCGTTCCTATTTCATTATTGGCGTACATCACCGAAATTAAAATTGTTTCAGGCGTAATGGCAGCTTCAACAACTTCCGGGCTAACTATGCCAAATTCATCAACCGGCAGATAGGTCACGCTGTAGCCTTCTTTTTCCAAGGCACTGCAAGTATGAAGGATAGCGTGATGCTCAATGGCGGTCGTAATTATATGCTTGCCTTTTTTGGCATAAGCATGAGCTATACCCAGCAATAACATCGTATCGCCTTCACTTCCGCCCCCCGTAAATATAATCTCTTTTGGCGAAGCGTTCAGTAATTCGGCGACTTGCTGCCTTGCGGTATCAAGCACTTCCTTGGCTTGCTGACCTAATCTATAAATGCTGGATGGATTACCATAATTGTCAATCATTGTTTTGCACATCGCCTCGGCAACACTTGGCAAAACTTTTGTAGTTGCGGCATTATCCAAATAAACTTGTTTCATTACAGTACCCCTTTCTTACCCTAGTGTTTTACTATGATTTGTTTTTATTTTAGCAATTCCTACCATTGTTGTCAAGTATGAATTTTATATTTTTCAAAGCTCTTTCAGTTAACACAAAAAATGTTTGACTGAATTCATTGCTTATAATATAATTACACCAAGTTAAAATATTTAGCACGATATGGGACTGGCGGATCAGTGGAATAACCACGTGGACCATATTGTATAATAAGCCGACCGCCTGGGCAACAGTATGCTGCTCGGGCGGTTTTTTGTCGTCTTCACGCTTACTGAAACTGAAGAAAGAGGTGCATGTAAATGCAAAAATGGCAAGGTTTCAACGATGGTAAATGGCAAGAGGAGATTGATGTTAGAAATTTCATACAAGCAAATTATGTACCATACGAAGGGAACGACAGTTTTTTAGAGGGTCCTACCTCTAAAACAGCCGCCCTCTGGCAGGAATGCACGGAATTGCTGGCCAAAGAAAGAACCAACAACGGAGTTCTGGACGTCGATACTGAACGAGTTTCAACCATAACATCGCACAAACCCGGTTATATTGACCGTTTTAAAGAAACAATCGTCGGACTGCAAACAGACTCCCCGCTCAAAAGAAGCGTCATCGTAAACAGCGGGGTCCGCATGGCGGAGCAGGCATGCGAAGCCTATGGATACGAGTTGAATCCTGCTATAAGTGATATTTACAACAATCATAGAACTACACATAACAGCGCCGTCTTCAGTGTCTACACCGATGAAATGCTGCTCGCCAGAAAGCTCGGTATAATTACCGGTCTGCCCGACGCATATGGCCGCGGCCGCATTATAGGTGATTACCGCAGAGTCGCTCTTTACGGCATAGACAGACTTGTTGCGGCCAAAGAAGCTGACCAGAAGTCTCTGGAAAATGAAACTATGACGGAGGCCGTTATCCGTTTGCGCGAAGAAATTTCTCAGCAAATTTCGTCACTTAAAGGCATCAAAACGATGGCTTTGAGCTACGGCATCGATGTTTCCGGTCCGGCAACTACAGCCAACGAAGCAGCGCAATGGCTTTACTTCGGCTATCTGGCTGCCATCAAAGAGCAAAATGGCGCAGCCATGTCTCTCGGCCGTATTTCAACCTTCCTCGACATCTATATCGACCGTGATCTAAAAAATAGTCTGATTTCAGAATCGGAAGCACAGGAAATTATGGATCAGTTGGTTATAAAGCTGCGTTTTGCCCGCCATCTCAGAACGCCCGATTATAATGACCTTTTTGCGGGCGACCCCCTTTGGGTTACCGAAGTTATCGGCGGCATGGGTGAAGACGGACGAACTCTTGTAACAAAAAATTCTTACAGGATTTTAAACACGCTTTTCAATCTAGGTCCTTCCCCTGAACCAAACTTAACAGTTCTCTGGTCGGACAGACTGCCCAAACCTTTCAAGAATTTCTGTGCCAAGGTATCAATCAACACCAGCGCGATTCAATATGAAAATGACGATTTAATGCGACCTGTTTACGGTGACGACTACGCCATCGCCTGTTGCGTATCCGCTATGAGGATTGGCAAACAAATGCAGTATTTTGGTGCCCGTGTCAATCTTGCCAAGGCTCTGCTGATGTCTATTAACGGCGGCCGCGATGAAAAAACAGGGGTGTTGATTGCTCCAGAACTGCCTGTTCCTACTGGCGACTACCTGGATTATGATGAAGTCCGTAAAAACTACAGTGCCGTTCTCGAATGGCTGGCAGAACTATATGTCAATACATTGAATATTATTCACAGAATGCATGATACTTACGCCTATGAAGCCTCCCAGATGGCGCTTCATGACAGCACGGTTGAAAGGCTTATGGCTTTTGGCGTTGCAGGTTTGTCTGTCGCCGTTGATTCTTTAAGCGCTATCCGCTACGCTCGTGTAAAACCGGTTCGCAATGAGCAAGGAATCACCGTTGATTTCATTACTGAAGGTGAATTCCCCTGTTTCGGCAACAACGACGAAAGAGTTGATTCGCTGGCACATGAGCTTACACACGAATTCATAACCAATCTGCGCAAGCATGCTGCGTACAGGCAGTCAACACATACCATGTCCGTTCTTACCATAACTTCGAATGTTATGTACGGCAAAAAAACCGGAGCTACACCTGATGGCAGAAAAGCTGACGAGGCTTTCGCCCCGGGCGCAAACCCAATGCACGGTCGTGACCAAAAGGGCGCTTTGGCAGCCATGGCATCAGTTGCTAATATTTCCTACGATGATTGCCGCGACGGAATTTCCTACACCTTTTCTATCGTTCCCGGCGCACTGGGCAAAACTGAAGAAACCCGCATCACCAACCTTGTTGCCATTCTTGACAGCTACGCAGTCCATAATGGGCACCACATCAATGTCAATGTTTTTAACAGAGATGTTCTGATTGACGCTATGGCTCATCCTGAAATGTACCCGCAGCTGACCATTCGGGTATCAGGCTATGCTGTAAACTTCATCAAACTCAGCCCTGATCACCAGCGGGAAGTCTTAAGCCGCACCTTTTATGAGGCAATGTGATTTTATGAAGGCATATTACCACTCCATAAATACTTTCGGTGCTGTCGATGGCCCCGGTATCAGATATGTTTTGTTTTTAGCAGGTTGTGAACTGGCCTGCAATATCTGCCATAATCCAGACACCTGGGTTAAAACCGGGCTAACAATTACCATTGAAGAAATCATGACTGAAATGGAAAAGTATCGCACTTTTTATGAAAAATCCGGTGGCGGCATTACAGTCAGCGGTGGTGAGCCTCTCTTGCAGTCAGAATTTGTTGCCGCTCTCTTCGCACAGTGTAAAGCGAACGGCATCAATACCGCCCTGGACACAGGCGGATTTGCTCCACAAAGTGCGCTTGAAAAAATACTCCCGAATACCGACTTGGTTCTTTTCTCTCTAAAGGCAGCGGACAACAAAGTCCACCGTGACCTGACTGGAAAAGATAATAATCAAATCATAGATAATCTTTTTTTCGCAGCTTCAAAATGTCCTTTGGCCCTGCGTTATGTTGTAATACCCGGCATAAATGATACTGAAGCTGATTTAGCGAAGTTAGTCGCTATAATCAAAAAGCTGCCGTCGACAGTACAGCTTGACCTCTTGCCTTATCACACAATGGGCAAGGCTAAATGGCAGGAACTCAAGATACCTTATAAACTTGACCATGTTCCTGATGCAACAAAAGCCGATATACAAAGGGTCAAAGACTTCTTTGCGCGTTCAGGATTGAAAAACGATTATGTTAGTTAAAACAAAAACAAGCGAGTTTTCCGCTCGACGGATTGCTCGCTTGTTCTATTATAAAAATTCATGTATTCATTATTATATTCCACAAATATATTGACACCTAGCAGGATATTACGAATAATTAAAGAAGTGTAATAAGCATAATCAAGTTGGGCGATGGTGACGCCAAGATTTTTTTATTACTCGTCTCACCTATTGGCATTGGATTGGCCAGCTGTAAATATCAATATTTCCATAACCAAAAAGGAGTTGTTCACATGAAGTATGAAAAAATTGCCCCAGAAACGCTGTCCCTTATTGTGGCCATTGTCGGCGAAAAAAACGTCCTTACTGACAACGATCTCATGCAGCCTTACTCCCATGACGAAGTAACTGACCCAGCATATCACCACATGCCGGAAGTTGTTGTTTTTGCTGAAAATACCGAGCAAGTAGCAAATTTAGTAAAGCTTGCCAACGAAAAACATTTCTCTATCGTTCCTCGTGGCGCCGGCACGGGCCTTGCCTGTGGTGCTGTTCCGATTTATGGCGGAATGGTTCTCAGTCTAGAAAAAATGGATAAAATCCTCGAAATTAATACAGACGCTATGTACGCTGTTGTCGAACCGGGCGTAAGAACGGATGATTTGCAAAAAGCAGTTAAAGCTATGGATCTTTTCTATGCAGGAGACCCATGCAGTGGCGACAGTTGTTTCATCGGCGGCAACATTGCAACTAATGCCGGCGGCAACAAAGCCGTCAAGTACGGCACCACCCGCCATCAGGTATATGAAATCGAAGTTGTCTCTCCGCTTGGAGAAATCTTGCACCTTGGTGCCCGCCTCAACAAAATGACTACCGGTTACTGCCTGGATCAGCTTATCATTGGTTCAGAAGGAACATTGGGAATTATTACTAAAGCTACTGTAAAATTGTTGCCTAACCCAAAATACTTCATCGACCTCTTGGCAGTTTTCCCAGACATTGATAGCGCCATAGGCATTGTCAATAAAGTTATTAAGGCTGGCGTAACTCCTACCTGCGTCGAGTTTATGGACAACATCACTATAAAGTCTGTCGAGCGTTATCTGCATGAAACTCTTCCTGACAGCGAAAATGGCAATTACATAATTATTCAGGTTGAAGGAACAAGCGAAGACGATTTGGACGAAAAAATGGTTTTGCTTGACGAACTTTGCACAGAGAACGGAGCTTCCAGCGTCCTCGTTGCTGACTCGGCCAAGATTTGGCAGGCTCGTAAAGCTTTTGCCGAAGCGGTTCGTGCAGAAAGCATTGTTGTCTGCAAAGAAGACATCGTTGTTCCGGTTGACCAAGAACCTCTTATCATCGATAATATTCTCGAATTCGCTAAGAAATATGATCTTATTACGCGCATTGCCAGCCATGCCGGTGATGGCAACATTCATTTGAATATCCTGAAAAATGAAGAGCTTTCTCATGATGAGTGGGAAGCAAAAATAGGCACCTTCCAAAGAGAACTCTATACCCAGGTCTACAAACTTGGTGGCCGACTCTCAGGCGAACATGGTATAGGCTACAAGAGAAAAGGACTTATGGCAGAATTTACAGGTGCGGCGGAACTGGAAGTAATGCGCGCCATCAAAAAGGCCATGGATCCGAATCTCATCCTCAATCCCGGCAAAATTATTGACGTTGAAGCCTGATTATCAAGCATATCTATAAAAGGCGGCTTGCCCACAGTAGTGGGCAAGCCGCCTTTTCACATCTGCCTCTCTTATAACTGCTTTCCCTGAGTCATAAAACTTATTATGGGCTTGATAGAATCAAGGCTGGTCCAGTCCATTGGTTTTTCGCATACCTCCAAAAATCCTTTGCTGTCTTCATCAAGTTCCTCTGGCTTAGTGCGTTTGATCTTAGCTTTCAATATATAAATTAAAAATTTATCCAGCAAACCCAATTTTTGGTAATTAAACGCACCGCGCAAATAAAAAAATGATATATTTTCTTTAAGATTACCCGCAAAATTTTTAGAAATAATGTGCCTGTTGTTTTCTTTTCTCTCAGGAGCACAACCCACAGCAAAGACAATAATGCGCTTTCCTCGCAATTTATCCATATTCGATGTCAGAACCTTTACACCCGAAATACTGCCGGCATAAAGGTAACCGCCAAAGATAATATTATCGTAAGGCGCTATGTCTTTCGCAGATATTTTTTGGGCGTCTAAAATGTCGGCACCCAAAGCCGCTGCCAGCCATTGTGCGTATTTTTTTGTACTTCCATACTTTGACTTATATATCACAGCTGTTTTTTTCACCACTTGAAACCTCGCTTTCGTGTACAAATTTATTGTTCGCTATCAATATTTTTAATCCTGCTGCCATCATTTTTTCATTTTTAAAAATAAATACTCTCTCGGGAATAAACCGCTTTATGCAAACAGTTCATTCCAAAGAGAGTTCAATTGCAAACACTCAACAAAGAAAGAATTTTAATGGATTCTCAATACTCCATTTCACCGCTATAGACATGGCAAAGGGACAGATAGTACATCATTTCCATTGCCGAAGTCACCAATGGCTGTTCACTGTCATAATACGTTTCTCCGGCAGTTGCGGAAACATCTAAAACATTGCATGCTTTTCCTTCTTCTTTTTCGGAAAATTCACGGGCTTTGGCTAAAAACTTACTTGACATACTTATCACTCCTTGTATTATAGAATTGTAGTTATTAAAGCCCCTCTCCAAGGGCTGTGCTACACTGTAAGGGATGCTGTGGATTGGTTCATCACTCCTACCACA
>RZYP01000418.1 GCA_009930275.1 Negativicutes bacterium | reverse complement strand
TGGGTTGAAGCCGCAGACGGCGCCTGAGAAAATGGTTGTTATGGAAAAGTTCTTGTACGGTACGGAACAGGCAGGAGCACTTATCGCTCGTGTGGATAGTATCGAATTTGACGTGTATGGCGTCAAAACAAGCGACCCTATTTTGACACGCATAGACAATATTTATTCTTATCTCTTCGGTGTGAAGGGAAGCGGAAGCTTGTCTTTTGCTTCCAAGCTTAATGCCGCTGAGTGGCAATTTACCCAGGAAATGTCGGACTCTCCGGCTAAGACTCGCCTGGAAAGAATCGAAACCATGCTTTACGGTAAAATAGAAACAAAGCACAGCCTTGCCACACGCTTGGAAGATTTGATGCAGGTTGCTTTTCCCGATGCCAAGCTTTCTACAGAAAATGTTACAATTGCCAAGGATACACTGGTCAAGGTAACTTTTACCGAAGAACTTAGAAGCAAGGAGAATCATGTTGGTGATTCTGTGCACTTCAAAACGGCAGATAACATCTATGTGGATGACATCCTTGTCTTGCCGAAAGGCGCAGTTGGCATAGGCACTATTGCCAAAATAGTACAGCCAAAAAGTTTTGGCCGTGATGCCCGCATAGATATAAATTTCACCAGTGTTATCGCAATTGACGGCACTGAAGTGCCTGTCTTTGTCGGTGAGATCGCTAAACAGGAAGCTAAGACGGCTGCCGGAGCTGCGGGAGCGACTATCGGCGGTATGATCATCTTTGGACCTATTGGCGCCATCGGCGGAGCTTTTGTTACGGGTAAATCTGTAGTTATTCCTGTTGGCTCGACGACGTTTGTTCAAGTATCGACCGATACGCCTGTTGAAGGCTTGGTTCAGATAACTGACAAGAATGTAAATTTGTTCCCTGAAACTACTACGGGATCAACTGCAAAATAACCAAAAATAATGCGGTGGGCATGCTCTTCAAAGCATGCCCACTTTTGTTATGTCATGTTGGTCATAAAGGCACTTTTATGATAAAATAAGGGGTAAAGTATTTTGAGTTATTCCCACCCTCAGTCACTGCGTGACAGCTTCCCCGGCTGGAGGAGCCTAGGAATCTTCCTCAGACGACGCATGAGCAGTTGAAGAGGCTTCCTCAGATGAGGAAGCTGGGCGCTTTGGCAGTCTGATAGAGGGAAAAGAATCAGTACGCAAACTATTATTTCATGAATATTAAAATAAAGGGGTACTAATATGAAAAAGCAGATTATTTTGGCGGGTCTTTTGACGATGAGCATCACCACTACTGCTTTCGCCGCTGATTACTATAATGGAGGCAAGATCAGC
>RZYP01000417.1 GCA_009930275.1 Negativicutes bacterium | reverse complement strand
GCCGATAGGTACTGATGAGGGTTGCTCCAATATAAGCTCCCAGCTAAAGGAATCGGAACCCTCTGGTTCGTCAGGAAGTACATCGCAAGATGGTACAGTAAGGAAAATAATTGTCAATGTGACGAGCAGGTAAAAATTTCTCATGATAGGGGGGGGGTAAAAATATTTAGTTAACAAAATTCAGTTTATCTGCAACAAGTTCAGTAATGGTCCCGATGTCTCCGGAATAACGTGAGGTATCACCTCCGGACAGCACAAAAGTCTTCAGTAGCGTTCTCTCGTTCTGAGACAAATCCGGGGCATGATGGTAGGCGATGGTTGCGCCAAGCACGTAACAATAGCAAATGGCTCCATTCCAACTATATAGTTCTGAATCAACAAAATCTTCGGTTTTCTCCCACATGGCGTGTATCATATCTGCGATCTGGTCATTTGAAAACCTTCCGCAATCCACGGCCGTGGCAAGAACCAGTTCCATAGCCGAAATGTCCATAAAAGAGTTGGCCCGGGTGTAGTCTGCGGACCAACCTCCAGGGTTACCATCCATTTTCACTTTCTGCCCCATATAAATTTTCAGCAATTCCTGCGGGCCGGAAGGCCTTCTCTGTATCTGGGCATACCCATTGAAATTGTTCATAATATAAAAGATTCCGTCGATTGCGGTGCTGGAAAAACTCACATATGCCATATAAATACTATTAAAAGGATAGACCGTACATGTTCTGGCCAGGTTCTGTGTTGACATGCCTGAAAGATATTCCTGAGGAATCATAAGTGCTTCCAGCATATCTGCATTGGATGTGAGGGTCTTCCAGTATTCTCTGTCCGCAAATTTTTCAAAGGCAAACATTTCTCCTGTCAACTTACTCTCATCTATACTATTATCTGTTTCCCATAAACTTGAAGTATAGTATTCTTCGAATATTCTTTCTTGTTCAGGCTTGTTTTTTTCACAGGCACATACGATGCCCAACATAAGGACAAATGGTATCATTTTTTTCATATTCCAAAAATACACAAATACGGGGACGACGTACCCTTTTTTTGATTTTTTTTGTATTTTTATCTGAAAATCTGGTCATATGAAAACATATTTTAAACGCATAATTGTTATTGCCTGCATTGGGATCTTGACAATAACTTCGGGTTGTGTACGTAAAACCATGCAGAAGGAAATGGATCGGATCGTGGCCGAAGTATTGGATTACAGTACCCGTACCATTGAGCCGGAATTGAAACTGCAACGTGTGCGGTTGGACAAAATACTACTTGAAGGAGAGAAAAAGCAGATTGACCAATACCGTG
>RZYP01000416.1 GCA_009930275.1 Negativicutes bacterium | reverse complement strand
GGCTCCGATGCACATTACAAGGAGCATATCGGTAGAAGACTCACGGTCGGTAAAAAAATAGCCGATGCAAGCAGCCTTATTCCAGTATATTTTAAAAACAGAAAAATGATAATTATGGAAGAATGAGGGTGCAAGGATGAGATGTGTTAGATTTGAAGTTGAAAATAGAGCCAAAATAGGCGTTATTGAAGGGGACAAAGTCAGAACCGTTTACGGTTCTCTGGATACCTTCTGGCAGCTGACCGACGAAGTATTTCCTTTGGCGCATGTGCAATTGCTGGCTCCCTGCGTACCTAAGCAGATAATCTGCGTTGGCTTGAATTACAGGGAACATGCCAAAGAAATCAACATGGAGGTTCCAGCCGAGCCCGTTCTTTTCACAAAAGCCGCTCACACGGTTATCGGTCCTGATGCCGCCGTCATTTATCCGCCGCAAACCAAGGAACTTTTCTACGAGGCGGAACTGGGCATTGTTATTAAAAAGAAAATGAAGGATGTATCGCCGGAGGAAGCACACAATTATATCCTCGGTTATACTTGCGCCAACGATGTCACCGCACGCGATTTGCAGCTGCGCGAGGGTCAATGGCTCAGAAGCAAGTCCTTTGACACTTTTTGCCCGCTCGGTCCCTGGCTCGAAACGGAGCTTGATCCGGAAGACCTTGCCATTAAGCTATATTTGAACGGCAAACTGAAACAAGATGCCCGCACCAGCGACATGGTCTATAATCCTTATGAAATATTAAGCTACATTTCGCAAAGCATGACTCTCGATGCCGGTGACCTGGTTCTGACCGGTACGCCATTTGGCACCGGTGAGATGCAGATAGGCGATGAAGTAGTCGTGGAAATAGAAGGAATTGGCAGACAGCGCAACATCGTCAGTGCGCCTAATTGAAAGCATTGTCATTATTCCGACAGATAAGAGAAATCTAGTTTGTTCTGCATTTTAAATGAAAAAGGGTTGGTTCACTATTTTTAGTGAACCAACCCTTTTTTTGCTACTTGTTCGCTTTTCTACGCACGGTGATGCTTTCACCGCCGATGCCCCAATTGTCCGTATCAACTTCGTCGATGACGACGACCGTGGTGGCAGGATTTTTGCCGAGCACATCGACCAGAAGCTGGGTAGCTCCTTTAATGAGTGCGGCTTTCTTTTCAGGCGTGACGTCGCCTTCCTTGGTTATTTTAATATTAACGTAAGGCATATTTGAACACCTCTCTCTCATTTTCCTTCATTATATATGGCAATAAATAATACTACAAGGCAAAAAAATTCTAAGTGCTAAAAATTGAGAACCAATGCGCAA
>RZYP01000119.1 GCA_009930275.1 Negativicutes bacterium | reverse complement strand
GGAGCTGACAGGGAGCTAAATGAAGAAGTATATAAGAAGATGAACGTAAAATTTAAAATGCAAGGAAGAATCCAAGAGTTACTGACTATTATAACTAAGTTGCTTGCCTCTTTTTTGCATAAAATATTGCCCACTCTTTTTGATGATTGGTGGAACAAAGCGGTTGTAAACATGTTGTCTTTTCAGCAAAAGAACCGATTAGAACAAGACAAAATCACAACACTAAGCGGTCTCGATCTGGCAGGGCTTTTAAGGGTTCTTGACAAAAACTGGTTTCAAATCGCGAACAATTTAGAGTTGACATTCGAAACCAGGCATTTTGTGAAAGAGATGATAACTGTACGTAATCGTTGGGCACATACGAATACTGAAGGGTGCCCCATTGATGACATATACAGGGATTTGGATACTCTTCAGCGGTTTGCAGTTGTCATTGGGGCAGAAGACAAACTGATTCAGGATATACAGGAGACAAAGACTTCTCTTATTTCGTCAGAGAATAATACCAAAACAGACACACAGGGGAAGGAAACTAAGACATTTCCACTTAAGAAAAAGAGCGAGATTGAATTTGAGCCCGGACAGATAGTTATACTTAAATCTAATCCAGCAAGCCGTGGTGCCGTATTGGATACATTACCAGCAAAACCAGAGAATCGATTTAATGTTTTTATTGATGGCACTATTCAAAGGTTTTATGCATCTCAATTACAAGCTGTGGATAATAGTGATGTAAATGAAGAGGTCTTGCATACCGATCAATTCCATGCCTATCTTTCCGCTTTGCAGATTAATTATCCTGGACTTTCCACTTTGTATTCCCTTAACTCTGCACGTGTTGACTTCATACCGTATCAGTTTAGGCCGGTATTACGTTTTATAAGATCTGACCGACCTCGTTTGCTCATTGCAGACGGTGTAGGGGTAGGAAAAACAATCGAAGCCGGATTAATCCTTCGAGAACTACAGGCACGTAGAGAAATACACTCTGTATTGGTCATTTGCCCACGACCTTTAGTTACAGAGAAAAAATGGCAGAAAGAGATGAAACGATTTGATGAACGTTTTACTCACCTGGATGGACCAACTTTGAGGTATTGTATCAACGAAATGGATCTTGACGGCGTTTGGCCAGAACAACACCAAAAGGTTATACTTCCATATTCTCTTTTTGATGAAGCATTATTATTTGGGTCAACCACTGAAGGTAAGCATAAACAAAAGAAAGGTTTGTTGGATCTTGACCCGCCGCCACGTTTCGATCTGGTTATTGTGGATGAAGCGCACCATATAAGAAACCAGGAGACATTAACCCATAAAGCTGTAAGATTCTTCTGTGATCATGCCGAAGCAGTTGTTTTCCTGACTGCTACTCCAATACAACTTGGTAGTAACGACCTTTTTGTGCTATTAAATACTTTACGTCCCGATCTTATCATAGACCAAGAGAGTTTCAGCCATATGGTGGCACCTAATCCATATATTAATCAAGCAGCATCTCTCATGCGATCCCAAGAACTTGACTGGCAAAAGCTTTCTGTTGAGGCTCTTGATCAGGCAGCTTGTACTCCTTGGGGTCAAGCCATACTCAAACATAATCCTGACTTTTCAAGAATTCGGGCTACACTTGCGGAACGAGAATTAACACAAGAGGAGCGTGTTAAGATTATCTCAGAAACAGAGAGTTTGCACACCTTAGCAGGGATCATAAATAGAACCAGACGCAGAGATATTGAAAATTTCACAGTCCGAAAACCGGAAACAGTACCAGTCCCTTTTACCAAGGAACAACAGCAATTGCACGACGAATTATTAAGAATACAAACTGAAATATTCAGTCAGATACATGGTGGAGTGAACGTGAAGTTCATGATGACTACCATCCGGCGACAGGCAGCTAGTTGTCTTTTTGGCCTTGCCCCTTTTCTTGAAGATATTCTTAACAGACATATAGACGAATTGTACTGGGAAGAAGCCGACGATACAGATGTCCCTGAAGAGGAAGCAATTAATCCAATTCAATCCCAAATCAGGATTCTTCTTGACGCTGCCCGTTCACTAAAACCGCAAGATCCCAAGCTAGAAGCATTGCGAAAGATAATTCGTGACAAACAAAATCTATCAAACAATAAAGTTATGCTATTCAGCAGTTTCCGGCATACTTTGGGATATCTCTTTAACCATCTGGCAAACGATGGGGTACGAGTCGGGTTGGTTCATGGAGGAACACCGGATGAAGAACGCGTTATTCTCCGTACACGCTTTGAGAAGCAGAGGGAGGACAAAGACTGTCTGGACCTTTTGTTGTTTTCCGAAATCGGGTGTGAAGGTCTTGATTATCAGTTCTGTGATTGCATA
The DNA here is from genome assembly GCA_009930275.1 of Negativicutes bacterium. The sequence continues at coordinate 4,127 of RZYP01000119.1, read as the reverse complement.
GTAAATTATGATCTTCCATGGAACCCAATGCGTATTGAACAGCGAATTGGTCGGATAGACAGAAAAGGTCAAAAAAGTGAGAGTGTGGCAATAATCAATCTAATAACGCCCGGCACAGTTGACGCAGACATTTACGAACGCTGTCTGAAGCGTATAGGGGTTTTTAACAACGCCCTTGGATGTGGGGAGGAAATACTGGGGGAAATAACACAAGAGATTAAAAATATCGCTGAAAACTACGAATTAAGTGAAGTAGACCGCAAGATTAAGCTACAGCAACTGGCAGACAATAAAATCCGAATTATTCAAGAGCAGGAAGAACTGGAACAGAGACAGGTAGAATTGTTCGGAATTCGTCTACCGCAAGAACAAATGAATCATGAAATTGAAGAAACTGCCAGCTTTTGGTTATCGCCGGAATCACTACATAGACTGGTTACCATTTATCTTAAGCGTACCAGTGGAAAAGATCAGGAGTTTATACTGGGAGAAAAGCAACTGAAAACGCTTAGGATTGACCAGGAAACGCGTGTGCGGCTTTTAAAAGATTTCCAAAAGATACCAAGGCAAAACAACTCTGTATATCGCGAATGGGAGAACTGGCTAAAAGGCGGAGATCAGCATCTGACGATAACTTTTGATTCTAATTGCGCTATACAGCAACCCGAGGCCGCTTTTATTATGCCGCTCCACCCGTTGGTCAAACAGGCGGCATCGTTATTAGATACGAAACAAAAAGTAATAACCAACCTATCTGTCATCACAGACGATTTACCTGAAGGGTGTTATAAATTTGCAATTTATCAATGGCGTTTCCATGGTATCAAAGAAGATCTGTTACTAAAGCCTATTGCCACCAATGCTTTAGTTACCGAGCATCTTGGCCAGTTATTGGAAAAAGCAACCGATTCTTCTGGGATGGTATCTTATAGTCTTGACGATTCAGAATGGAACGACCTTGACACACGTCACTATGCTTTGTGGAACGAAGCCAGAAGTAAACACAAACAAACGATCCGCGAGTTGGCACAGTATCGTATTGAGAGTCTGTCTACAAGTCATCGGGCACGGATAAATCTCCTGCAAGAGCAGCTTATGCAAACAACCAACAATAAAATCCAAAAGATGCGACAATCGCAAATTGCAGCTGCAAATGCGGATTATGCACGAAGAATTCAGGAACTGGAGATAGCTGTTGAAAGAGCAGATATTGTAACTGCTATAGCAGCTTACGGACAAATAACTATTCATAGAGGGAGTGACAATGTTTATTGATTACGAAAAGATTAGAACAGATAACATACGCGAATACGGTGAAGGGACACGTCATTTGTCATTTCTGAAACAATTATACACGGACCGAACACATTTTATATTTGAGCTTCTTCAAAATGCAGAGGATGCGGGTGCTACACATATACTTTTTCACTTGTTTGAAAACAGGCTGGAAGTAACCCACAATGGCCGCATTTTCAATGAGCAGGATGTCATTGGGATATGCGGAGTCGGTGATGGAACAAAATCAGAAGACTTCACCCAAATTGGTAAATTCGGGATAGGTTTTAAGTCAGTATACGCTTATACGGAAACACCGGAAATTTATTCCGGTGATGAAGGATTCAAAATTGAAAATTATGTACGTCCCTATTCTGTAGTACGCAAACAGATTTCTAACTCAGTTACCACACTATTTGTTCTGCCTTTTAATAATGAAAAGGTGCCGCCAAAAACCGCTTGTAAGGAAATTGGCGATCGGCTCCGCAATTTAAACGCAAGAACTCTTTTGTTCCTACGAAAGATTTCCAAGATTGAGTTCCGGCTACCAGATTCAACAGAAGGAGTCTATCTTCGAGAGGAGGTTATTCGTGAACCTGCCCGTCAAGTTTCTGTCATCGGGAAAAATAACGGTCGAGTTGAAAAGGAAAATTGGCTTGTTTTTGAGCGCCCGGTAAAAGAGCCGTCTGACGAATCATTGAAAGGGCGGGTTGAGGTTGGTTTCCGTATGGAAATAACTGAAAATGATGAGGAAAAAAACGAAAAGATAGTCAAATCAAATGATTCCCCTTTGGTTGTATTTTTTCCAACTAAAAAAGATACAAAGTTGGGATTCCTCGTCCAAGGACCATATAAGACAACACCATCACGTGACTTTATTCCGGACGTGGATCAATGGAATGTGCATCTTGTAAGAGAGACAGCCAAACTCCTGGTAGATATTTTACCAGTAATCAAGGAACTCGGCTTACTGACGATCTCATTTTTGGAGGCGCTTCCAATTAATTCAGAAGATTTCCCGATAGACAGTATGTTTTATCCTCTTTTTGATTCGTTGCGGAACACGTTAAGAAAAGGTGTCTTCATACCTGCTAATGATGGGTCCTACATCACAGCTGAAAGTGCATTGTTGGCTGATACAGATTGGTTGAGAAGTCTACTTAAATACGATCAGCGAAAATTGCTTTTCCAGAAAGAAAAGAAATGGATTCACAGAGGTATAAATCTTGATTTAAAAATCTATTTTAATATTCAGTTGGATGTTCAAAAAATAGATTCTGAAGAGTTTGCAAGGATGGTTGATGAAAGTTTTTTTAAAGAACAAAGTGATCAGTGGATGATAGACTTCTATAAACAACTATCAAAGAATGAATCTCTATGGAAACACACCTATTATTGGCGTGAGGTCCCTTTAGAGCAGAAACCATTTATTCGACTACAAGATGGATCTCATATTAAGCCCTTTGACGATAATCACAACCCACTGGCATATTTGCCAGGCAAGAAACATCTTTACTACCAAGCCCCAACTGTTAAAGCCGAAATTGCCAGTAATGAAGAAGCTTACGCGTTTCTGAAAGATAATTTAAAAATTCCTGAATTCAATCAAGTGTATGGTGTTATTGATTATGTGCTTTCAAAATATGATAAACAATCCAGTGAAAACCTGCCAGAAGAGGATGAGCATTTGCGCGACATAAAGAGTATAATGGACGCTTATGATACAGACTCTATAGAAGAAAAAAATAAACTGAGGAGAAAGCTTAAAGAAACACCCTTCATACTATCACAATCAAATAATTCTAATAAGTATTGTAAGCCGAATGAATTATATATAGCGGATGAAACTTTAGAAATGTATTTTGAGGGTAACCCAGAAGTACGGTTTGTTAGTCCAATCTATGAGAATGCAGCATTAGAGATGTTCACAAAACTTGGTGTTCAAAAACAGGTCCGCATTGAAAAAAAAGATGCAAACACAAAAGGACATGTCAGTATTCGTGCTTATCATGGGTATCATACTAGAGGTCTACAAGGCTTTGATCCCGATATAAAAGTAGATGGACTAGAAAATGCTTTAGCAACGATAATAGTAAAAAAAAGCCTTTTTATATGGAATGAGATTGTAATTCCAAATGCATCCTGTATTAAAGGAACAATTGAAGAATCAACAAGACAGACTTTCGAGGACAGGAAGCCATATATAAAGGTTTCTGAGTTTTTTGGTGAATTATTAATTAATAGAAAGTGGCTACCAGGAAAAGAACAAGATGTTTTTTGTTGCCCAGGAGAATTAAGCCTGGATGACCTTCCAGCCGATTACGAACGCAATGAAAAAGTGGCCGACCTTCTGGGAATGAAAAAGAATATTCTAGCCAAAATTGCAGAGGAAATAAACATACCTGTGCCACATCTCGAATATATTAAAAACCATCCAGAGGAAATTGATAGATTGATATCCAAATCTGAGATGAATGCCAGTAAAAATATCCCGTCATTCCCCATTAGGACTGTTAAAGATCCACAAAGAAGACAAGAGCGTCTACATGATAACTTTGCCGATTCGCCTAACAAAAAGTTCGAGATGAGATTCAGGAGTATGCGGACTACAAGGAGTGCCATTGATCCAATAACTTGGCTTAGAAACGAATACACTAATGACAATGACCAGATGGTATGCCAAATATGCAAACTTGAAATGCCTTTTAGGAAACGAGACGGGAAACACTATTTCGAGAAAAAAGAAATACTATCGCGAGATGATTTACCAAAAGAACAAAATGCTAATTATCTTGCGCTATGTCCTATTTGCGCTGCAAAATACAAGGAATTCATTGACTGTGACGATTTAG
>RZYP01000118.1 GCA_009930275.1 Negativicutes bacterium | reverse complement strand
AATGGCAACAACGGAATTTGAAGCTAATGCAAATATTAACGTTATAACCAGAGAGGATATTGAAAAAAATCATTATTCTGACTTGGTAGAAGCATTGCGCACCGTGCCGGGGGTTACAATTACACGATATGGCGGTGGTGTAGGCTATGAACAATCAGAAGGCATTCAAATTAATGGCACAAGCCAAATATTGGTTTTGATTGACGGTACGCGTGCCAATATGAATGGCAGTACCTTTGCCGTATTCTCCTTTGGTGCCTTCAAAGCACTTGATAATGTTGAACGCATTGAAGTGTTGAAGGGTTCAGCCTCTACGCTCTATGGTTCTGATGCCAAAGGCGGCGTTATCAACATTATCACAAAAAAGGCCGGTGACAAGCAAAAGACGGTGTTATCAGGCGAAACTGGCAGCTATGATAAAGAACAGTACCGATTAAGTCATGAAGGCAGAAATGGTGATTATAGCTGGGTAGTAGGCGTGCAAAAAGACAAGATGGGTTCATACGAAGATGGTAACAATTTAGAAGTACCGGCGCGGTTGAATTCCGATACTATAAATTTAAAAGTTAACAAAAAAATCAATGATCATTCCGATTTAACGATGATCTATGACAAATATACTGCTGACTATATGTATTCCGGAACAAATTATGATGTCACTGAAAGACATTACGGTACAGCGGATAATTACAATTGGCGTATCATTCATAACACGCAATTTACTGAAAAAGAGAACAATCAATTTGCCGTATACAGCCAAAATACAAAAACTGACTATGACAATTGGATGATGGATTTGCAGACTGTTGGTTTCAGTGACCAGTATACCAACAAGTTAAATGAAAATAACACATTGGTTGCCGGCGTAGATTACTACAAAGAAAAAATCAAAGATTATGACGATATGTATACCAATTACAAAGGGAAAGAGCTTAATAACAGATCTGTATATGTGCAGGATTCCTGGGATTTTGACCAAAGATGGAATCTGACTACCGGTATGCGCTATGATTATCACTCCATGGCAGGCGGCGAAACATCTCCGAGCGCGACATTAGATTATAAATTCAGTGATAAAACGCATATGTTTGTTGGCTATAAGGAATATTTTGTTGCACCAAATCAGTACCAGTACTACAGTCCTTACGGTAATGAAAATCTGAAACCGGAAAGCGGTCGCACTTATGATATTGGCGTACACCATGCATTTGATGACAATTTCGCTGTAAGGGTACATGCTTTTAAACGTAAAGCCGAAGATGTAATCGGTTTTAATTATTCTACTTGGAAATATATCAATGTTAATGAAGAGAAAGCAAATGGCTGGGATGTACAGTTTGACAAAAAGTTTGATAAAAATGTTAGTGCTAAAGTTGGATATACACATATCGAATCTAAATCAGTCAGCAGTGGCTTTGAATCAACCAACACCTATATCCCGAAGGGTGAATATCATCTTAATTTAGATTACACTAATCAAGATTTTGACGCCTCAATTATCGGTCATGGCGTTATTGACCGCCCGGGAACCGGTGATGGTACAAACCCTGCCTTCCCATGTGATACATATTGGGTTTGGGACGCATCGCTGAATTATAAAGTTAACAAGGATATGAAAGTTTACTTGAAAGCAAATAATATCTTTGACAAGTATTATGCGGAACATTCCAACGTAGCATGGGGCGATCCCGGTGAATGGTACTCTTCTCCGGGCAGAAACTTTGTTGTTGGTATGCAATATTCCTTCTGATTTTGTTAATGGAAGCACGACCGTGGTCGTGCTTCCAAAATTTGTTTGATAAGGGTGATATTATGAAGGCAGCTTTTTTGCATTTTGATTTGAGCGGAGGACCTCAAAGTAAAAATTTGGAAAAAATAAAGACAGGTATTGAACGGGCGGCTAAGGCAGGGGCAGATTGGGTAATCACGCCGGAAATGGCTCTGCAGGGTTATTTTATGACACAAACAGGCTACCCTTATGAACTTTTTAAAGAATCAGGGAAAATGACAATACCTTTTAAAAAATTAGCACGCGATTATGGTGTTGCGATTTTTCTTGGTTGTGGTGAGTCTGATGATATGACTGGTTTGGCATATAATAGTTGTCTCGTATTTTCTGCTCAAGGGTATATAGTAGGCAGACAAAGAAAAATCAGAACACTTAATTGGGTGACTGAGTCGTGGTCGGTACCGGGTAGTAAGCTGGAGCCTGTTGTTTGTGATGAACGCAAAATTGGCGTATTGGTATGTGCGGATGCGTGGTTTGGTGATAATGGTGAGTCACTGGCAAAAGCCGGCGCTGAGGCGATAGTAGTAGTTGCAGCCTGGCCGCCAGGGTGCGGCGGTCCTCCTGAAGAGGCTTGGAGGCGTTGTTCTGTAAGGGCTGGCGGGTTGCCGGTATTTGTTTGTAATCAAACGGGAATAAATAATGGAATGGATTGTACTATCGCTAAAAGCGCCGTGGTTTATGGCGGGGAGTTGGTTTGCGAATATTCGGGTGAAGAAGCGATATTAATGTTTGATTTTGGTAGATTTAAAGCAAACGATGGTATTGCAAATTTTGAAATACTGAATGGGGAATTTTGATTATGAAAAAGTATTTGTTAGTTTTAACCCTATGTATGATGGTGGGAGGAACCCCTGCAGCGTGTTTTGCTGAGCAGCAAGCAGAAGAATTGGCAATGCTTAACGGTGGGGATAGAGTCTATCGTGAAGAGGATACTGTCATAGTAGAGTTCGGGGGCGAACGCGACGTTATCAGCAGTTCTTTGCTCAATGGCGGTTATAGGAAAGATTTAGTGGCTGTTTTAAACAACCATTCCAATGATGGCCCGATGACGGTAGAAAGTTATATTAAGCATATGAATGAACTAGTTACAAGGTTTGGGTATAATCCTTCGAAAGTTTCATCTATGGGTACAGGTGTACCGATGAGAAATGTTGTCATAAAAAGTGAGAAATACAAAGATCTTACTGTGACTGCTATTGTCACGGCAGGTGCAGAAGGTAATCCGGGACGCGCAGGTGATAAGGCTTTTTACGCTTCGCTCGAAAACAAAAAAATGCCGAAACCAGGGACAATTAATATTATTTTACATATGAATGCTGATATGCCTCAGGGAGTTCTGGCAAGGTCAATAGTAACTGCTACCGAAGCTAAGACTGCTGCTCTGCAGGAATTGGTAGTGGGCAGCAGATATTCCGAAGGGCTTGCTACAGGTACAGGAACCGACCAGATAATTGTAATCAGCAATCCACAGGCAAAGTTTACTATCGGAGACACAGGAAAACACACTAAGCCAGGAGAACTTATTGGCCACGTTGTCAAAGATGCTGTTAAAGAGGCCTTGTTTTTGCAAAATGGTTTTTGCGGTGAAAAGATGCATGACATTGACAGACGTATGTATAGGTTCGGAATTTCTAAACAACGGCTTTTTGAAGATTATAAAAACATAAAGGATCCTGCCGTTGATATGAAAAAGTTTGAAAAAGCTTTAAGTAACGTAAATCATGATGAAAAACCCCTCGTATATACAAGCCTCATAGCGCATCTTTTGGATCAATATAACTGGGATCTGCTTAGTTTCAAAGAAACCAGTACGGCGGCGGCCGATATTTTGCGTGCAATGTATGATGCATCCGGTTCAACCCCAGATTTCAATATTTCAACCAAAACAGACATAATTGACATTTGGGAAGAAATTATCCTTGATTTGCTGGAAAAAGAGGTTGAGAAATCATGAAACCTAGAATTATTTTTTCGTTGTTCATTCTGATGGTTTTTGCTTTTTTGATCAGCGGTTGTTCTTCGATTACGCAGGCTGAAAAAGAAAAGAGTGTATCATTTAAAGACAGGACAGGCAGAATAGTTAATGTTAAGGCAAAACCGCAAAGGATTATATCCCTTACTCTTGGCACTGATGAAATATTGCTTGATCTTGTAGAACCGGAGCGTATTGCGGCATTAACGTATCTGGCAAGTGATAGTGGTATATCCTTTGTAACAGATAAAAGTGCATTGGTTAAAAGTAAGATTAGAAGCAACAGTGCCGAGGAAATATTGGCGTTAAAACCTGATCTTGTCTTGATTGCTGATTGGTGGGGACTCGATATGCTGCAGACATTGAGGGATATGGGCGTTCCCGTTTATGTTTACAAGACACCTTATTCTGTCAATGATATTAGAAATACAATAAGAGAAGTGGGCCGAGTTGTTGGCGAGCCGCAAAGGGCGGAGAATGTAATCGATGTCTTTAATGATAAAATTATAAATGTAGAACTAAAGGCAGCAAAAATACCACAAACAGAAAGAAAAAGAGTAGTGGCGCTGACAGGCAAAGATGGCTTTGGCACTAAAGGTGGGCTTTATGATGACATGTGCAAGTATGCAGGCGTGGGCAACTGCTTGTCTGAAGAAACAGGAAGCCAATTTAATGGTTTGCCAAAGGAGAGAATCCTTCAGCTTAATCCTGATTGTATATTAGTAACAGTTTGGGATGCCAATGGTATGATGAAATCACAAACTAAGGAAGAAATCATGAGTGATGAAGGCTTGAAACCTGTCAAGGCCATTCAAAATAATGATATAGCCGCAATCAGCGGGAAATGCGTATTCTGTGTTTCGCAATATACTGCCGATAGCATAGAAATACTGGCGAAAAGTGTTTATCCACAATACTTTAAATAACCAAAGAGTCGGAGGCTTGAAATGGGCAAAATATTTTTTATAACTAATATGGAAAATCACTTTATTGGCATGAAAGAAGCTATTGCAAATATTGTTGGTGAGAACAGCAAAGTTAGAAACATCATTCCTGTTCAAATTGATGATAATGAGGAATGGAATTCAAGATGGGAAAAAGATATAGCCGACAGTGATTTTGTTCTTTTCACCTGGATGGGAACTGGTCTATGCTGTGATTTTTTACGAAAATCTTCCCTATTTATGCAGAAAAAGAATAAAAAACACCTATATAACACGATACAAGCTGCGGATGATGTAATGGACTATGGAATCTCGCAGGAAGAAATAAATACGATTAAGAAATATTTTTCTCTTGGTGGAATTAAGAACTATACTAATTTGTGTTTGTGGCTTGGCAGTTCTTATAGTAATTGGCAATATGTTTTTGAGCCGCCTACAGAACTACCCTGGGCAGCTATATATCACCCGTCAGTAAAAAATGCTTTCACTGATGTTCGTGAATATTGCTTGAAATTTTGCAATCCTGAGCTTCCGACTGTTGGCTTAATTTTTTCACGTGAAGACTGGCTTTGGAATAAGTTTGATTATCAGGATGAAATTATCAAACAAATAGAAAAAGAGGGCTGCAATATAATACCTCTTTTCACGAATACGATGGCCGATTCAAAAACAGGAGCACCTTCACTGGCGGATAGCCTAAAAAAATTCTTTTATATAGATGGTAAGGTTGTTATTGATGTTTTGCTGAATCCATTTGTTTTTTCTCTCACAAACACAGGCTTTTTAAAGCTGTCTGATTTGCAGAGCCTTGGTGTACCGATTTTACAGATAGTCAACCTTTATATGGATTTCAAATGGTGGGAGAAAAATATGGTGGGGTTGACGCCGAATGAGGTTTCCTATAATGTGGCCATGCCGGAGTTTGATGGTGTAATTCATTCAGTGCCGGTTTCTTCCAGAGAAGAAGCAGATGATGGTACTCATTTTAGAAAACCGCTTGAAGATCGTATTAATATGTTGGCAAGAAAAGCAAAAAAATGGGGCCTGCTGCGTAAGAAAAATAATAGAGACAAAAAAATAGCAATTGTATTTCACAATTATCCGCCTACAAATTCTAATATTGGCAGTGCGGCTTGCCTGGATTCTATTGAAAGTATCAGGCTTTTGCTCGAGGAAATGCAGAAACAGGGGTATTGCGTTGCCAATATACCGGATAACAGTCAAAGTTTTATCGAAGATATTACTGCGCATGCCACAAATGACAGGCGTTTTATTTCCGAAAAACTCATTAAAGAAGCTGATGGCAGGCTTAGCAAAGAAGAGTACGGAGAATTTTTTGCCAAACAACCGCAAAAAACAAAGGAACATTTGGTGAGGGATTGGGGAGAAGCACCGGGAGATGTTTTCCGTTATGATGATGAAATTATCGTTCCCGGTATGTTGAACGGTAATGTTTATATAACAGTGCAGCCGCCACGTGGTTTTGGCGATGACCCTGGGAAAATTTACCATTCGCCTGATTGTGCGCCTACACATCATTATTTAGGCGTATATTATTGGATCAGGGACGTATGGCAGGCGGATGCTATGATTCATGTAGGAACGCATGGCAATTTGGAATGGCTTCCCGGTAAAGGTAATGCTATGTCTGACGCATGTTATCCGGATATTGCCACCGGTGATATGCCTAACATATATCCTTATTGGATTACCTGCGTAGGTGAAGGCATTCAGGCCAAAAGAAGGAGTGCCGCTTGCCTTATAAGTTATTTATCCGCGCCG
>RZYP01000117.1 GCA_009930275.1 Negativicutes bacterium | reverse complement strand
CATTCCGCCCATTGGCATGCCGCCGCCCATCGGAGCGCCTTCTTTAGCAGGTTTATCTGCAACTAAGGTTTCCGTAGTCAGGATCATAGCAGCAATGCTCGCTGCATTTTGTAATGCGCTGCGGGTAACTTTAGCAGGGTCAACGATACCGGCTTCAATCATATCAACGTATTCTTCAGTTAAGGCATTGAAACCAATGCCTTCTTCAGAACGTTTAATGGTATCAACAATTACTGCACCTTCGAGACCTGCATTGTAAGCGATTTGACGAACAGGTTCTTCAATTGCGCGTCTGACGATTTGCACGCCGGTCTTTTCATCACCGGTAGCTACAATCTTATCAAGCGCAGATTGTACTTGGATGAGGGCAACGCCGCCGCCTGCTACAATACCTTCAGCTACTGCTGCACGGGTTGCATTCAGAGCATCTTCAATGCGGAGTTTCTTCTCTTTTAATTCAACTTCAGTAGCTGCGCCAACTTTAATTACTGCAACGCCGCCTGCCAATTTTGCCAAACGTTCTTGCAGTTTTTCTTTGTCGAAGTCAGAAGTAGTTTCTGGAATTTGTGCGCGGATTTGAGCAACACGAGCAGCAATTTCTTCTTTCTTGCCAGCGCCGTCAACGATAGTGGTAAGTTCTTTGGTTACGCGAACCTGGCTTGCAGAACCGAGGTCTTCCACAGTTGCGCTGTCGAGCTTGCGGCCTACTTCTTCGCTGATAACGGTTGCGCCCGTCAGGATAGCGATATCCTGAAGCATTGCCTTGCGACGATCGCCAAAGCCAGGAGCTTTCACAGCAACTGCTTTAAAGGTGCCGCGGAGTCTGTTAACAACCAAAGTTGCAAGAGCTTCGCCTTCGATATCTTCTGCAATGATCAGAAGCTCGCGGCCTTGTTGTACAACTTTTTCCAAGACAGGCATAATGTCTTGAATCATAGTGATTTTACGGTCAGTAATGAATACATATGGGTTGCCGAGAACAGCTTCCATTTTATCAGGATCGGTTACCATGTAAGGAGAAATGTAGCCGCGGTCGAATTGCATACCTTCTACAGTTTCCAGACAGGTTTCCATAGTTTTGGATTCTTCAACAGTGATAACGCCGTCATCACCGACTTTTTCCATGGCATCAGCAATCAGGCCGCCGATTTCTTCATCAGCTGCGGAAATTGCAGCAACTTGTGCTTTGGCGGATTTGGTCTGGACTTTTTTCGAAATAGCTTTTAACTCTTTAACCAATACGTCAACAGCGGTTTTCATACCTTTTCTTACGATCATCGGGTTAGCGCCGGCTGCCACATTCTTCATGCCTTCGCGTACCATTGCCTGAGCAAGCAGTGTTGCGGTTGTAGTACCATCGCCTGCTACGTCGTTAGTTTTAGTCGCTACTTCTTTAACCAGTTGTGCGCCCATATTTTCAAAAGCATCTTCCAGGTCAATGTCACGGGCAATAGTTACACCGTCATTGGTGATGGTAGGTGCGCCAAATTTTTTCTCCAAAACAACATTGCGGCCTTTTGGTCCCAAAGTTACTTTTACTGCGTCAGCCAAAGCGTTAACGCCACGCTCAAGAGCACGACGTGCTTCTTCATTAAATAATATTTGTTTAGCCATTGTTTCACATCTCCTTGTTCTCTTTATAAAAATAATTGATTAAAAAAATGTTTTTCTTATTCTACTACTGCCAAAATGTCGCGTTCGCTGAGAATCAAATATTCTTTTTCATCAACTTTGACTTCAGTGCCGGAGTATTTCGCGAAAACGACTACTTCGCCAACTTTAACTTCAGGTTCTACACGGGTGCCATTATCCAAAACTTTGCCTTTACCTACGGCAATTACTTTACCAGTCTGTGGTTTTTCTTTTGCTGCCGTATCCGGCAGGAAGATACCGCTGGAGGTTTTTTCTTCTTTCACGACTGCTTCGACAATAATGTGGTCTGCTAATGGTTTTAACATTCTTACAATCCCCTTTCAATACCTATATAATTTTGTAATATTTATTTTGTTAGCACTCCGTTTGTCTGAGTGCTAATTACATTATCTATGATAATCATTTTCTAGAAAAAAATCAAGCCTTTTCATAAAAAAATTAGAAAAGGCTTGCTCAATTATTTGCGTTTAGCAGCGGAAGCTATAATCGCTTCCGCTAATTCCTTCAGCGTCGTGCGCTGGTTCATACTATATTGCTGCATCTTCCGATAGGCTTCGGCCTCGGTAAAGCCGTGAGCCGCCATCAATATGCCTTTGGCTCTGTCTAACAGCTTTCTGGTTTCCAGGCTCTCCTTCAGATAATCCAATTCTTCACCGAGCGTCTTGATTTCGGCGAAACGCGAACGGGCAATCTCAATAGCAGGAAAGAGCTGTTCCTCTCTTATAGGTTTGACCAGGTAAGCAAGTACGCCGGATTCTTTGGCTTTTTCTACAAGGTCGGCCTGGCTGTAAGCTGTCAGCAGCAATACCGGCGCTATATGCTTATCATTGATAAGTCTGGCCGCCGTAATACCGTCCATTTTTGGCATCTTCACATCCATTATCACCAAGTCCGGTTTCAGTTCGCTTGCCAGTCTTACCGCTTCTTCGCCGTCCGCGGCTTCAGCAACGACATTATGCCCTGCTTCCGTCAGCATCTCTTTAATGTCTAAACGGATAATTGTTTCATCATCGGCTACTATAACCCTCATTTTGTCCATAATATCACTCTCTCCTTATCGGCACTTCCACACGGGCCAGCGTCCCTTTTTCCAACGGCAGCAATTCAAAGGTGCCGTGCAAATCTGATTCGGTCATCGTTTGAATGATTTTGAGACCCAAACTATTGGTCTTCCTAATATCAAATCCCGGTGGCAAGCCTACGCCGTCGTCGGTAATTTCTAAGCAATAGCTTTCAGTCTTAGCCTTGAGCGAAACAGTTAATTTGCCTTGGGTACGGTTTTCAAAACCGTGTTCTAACGCGTTTTGCAGCAATTCATTGAGAATCAGCCCCACGGCCGTGGCCTGTTCCGACGGCATTGAAATGTCATCGGCTGCAAAATCCGACTCCAGCTCGAATTCAGGCATCACCATCCCTGCCAAAATTGCGTGGTAGATGCGTTCGGCAACTTCCGCCACATTGACCACCTCACTGTCCTGCTGCGACAGTGCTTCATGCACGAGAGCTATACTGTTTATCCTGCCAATAATGTCTCTCAGGATATCTTTAGTTTTGCCGTCTTCGGTCCGCCTGGTCTGCATGCGCAGCAAGCTGGCAATAGTCTGCAGGTTGTTTTTGACGCGGTGATGAATTTCTTTGATTACTGCTGATTTTACCAAGAGCTCTTCTTCTTTTTTCTTCAACTCGGTAATATCGGTCAAAATGGCTATGGCGGCTTGGGTGTCCTGCTTCGGTGTCAGTGGGAGCACTCTCAAGGCCAGCAGCAATCCCTGTTTTTTAAGCTCTTTACTCTCCGCCATTCCTGCTTTGAGGACCATTCCGACCAAGGGCCAGTTTATCTGCTTGCTGTTTGTACGCAGTCCTACCGGCTTTGGTACGCCGATAACTGAAAAGATGTGCCGCGCGGTATTATTGGCAGCAATAATAATTTTGTCCTTATCCACTATCATGATGCCATCACTGGGAGAAAGCCTTCTATAATTGGCCTGCGTCGCGAATCTCTGTTCAAAATTCTGCATCAGTGTCATCGCCGTGTCAATGAAGATGTCTTCGTCACTCTTCTCTTCGTTTTCGGCATTTTTTTCAAACGCGGCAACCGCAAAACAACGGCGCCGTGAATCAAGAAGGGGGAAAATTTTTATTTTGGCAAAACTGCCCAGCAGACTTTCCCTTTTACCGGAAACAATCATGCCGCTTTGCAATGCCCTGCCAACCAGAGGTTCCTCCGCCAGGCGAAGCTTACGACCAGCCACACTCGCCGAATGCGTGACGAATTCCTTGAGGGGCAGCGCCTGCCCATAAACGTTGATGTATTTGGGGTCTTCGTCGCGCACATAAATATACACATGGGCATGAGCAATATCCGCTGCCAGATTGGCGCCGGCCATACAAGCACTCAGGAGATTTACTTGTTCTTTACTCAAGAAACTTTTCGCCATAATACCTCCGCAATTGCGCCTATAATTTTCTGAATTTTCATCAATACCCTGCTAGTCACGGTTTTATCCACAATAGCACACAACTTACCAACAATAAAAACACAGTATTTAAGCCATTCTTCAGACTTATCCACAATTGACGCAATTTTCTACGCTGTCATTGTGAGTAAAATATTATCCCAGTTTCAAAGACGGATCGGCATTCAAATCCATGCCGCTGAATTCATTGTTCCGATACTTGTAATAACCGCGACAGGCAATCATCACTGCATTATCTGTGCAAAGAACCGGTTTGGGGTGTACTAGCCTGGCACCTATGTTACCAACAGCCGCAGCCAATTCCTTTTGTAAAACTTTATTGGCGGAAACACCGCCTGCCAGAACGATTGTTTTTAAACCACTTTCCAGCAGTGCCCTCACGCTTTTTTTCACCAGAACGTCCACAATAGCTGTCTGGAAGCTAGCCGCAACATCGGCGCGGTTTATACTTCGTTCCGCTTGTTTTTCATTATGAATATAATTAATTACTGCTGACTTCAGGCCGCTAAAACTAAAATTATAGGTTTGGTCCATTAAGGCCCTTGGAAAGTCAATGGCGGCTGGGTTGCCGTCTTTAGCTAATATTTCTATTTCCGGGCCACCCGGATATTGAAGGCCCATCACACGCGCGATTTTGTCAAAGGCTTCCCCTGCCGCATCGTCCTTGGTCTGCCCCAGAAGCTCAAAGCTGTTAAAATCCTTAACCTTCATCAAAGCAGTATGGCCTCCGGAAACAACCAACGCCATGAAAGGAGGTTCCAGTTCTTCATCAACCAGGAAATTGGCAAAGACATGCCCCTCAAGATGATTTACGCCTATGAGCGGTTTATCCAAGGCAAAAGCCAGCGCCTTAGCTGCTGATAAGCCCACTAAAAGTGCTCCCACCAAACCTGGCCCGTAGGTAACGGCAATACCGTCGATATCGTCTATACCAAGACCAGCCTGCTTTAAAGCCTCATCAATCACCGGCAGCACTTTCTCGATGTGCTTGCGTGAAGCGATTTCCGGCACGACGCCGCCGAACTTTCTATGTATAGGCACTTGCGACGATATTATGTTAGATAAAATCTCCCGGCCGTTTTTGACAACGGCGGCGGCAGTTTCATCGCAACTGCTCTCAATTCCTAAAATATAAATATCTTTTTTCTCCATTAACTCCACCTATTTCCTAACGATAAAGCCACATAATAATGGCATCTTCATTGTTATCCTGATAGTAACCCGGTCTTATACCGGAACTGACGAAGCCAGCATCTGCGTAAACTTTCAGAGCCGCAGCATTACTTTGTCTGACCTCCAGCGTTATGGCCGTTGCACCGTCCTGCCAGGCAGCTTCAAGCAAAGCTTCAGTAATAATTTTGCCAAAGCCCTTTCCTCTTTCTGCCGGCACAACTGCTACCCTCGTAACCTGTGCCTCACCGGCAATAAGCCAATAACCTGCAAAGGCTATGACTGCGACATCTTTCTCCAAAACTATATACCTGGCCATATTGCTATTTAGTTCGCTCAACCAGGTTTCATAAGTCCAACTGTCATGAAAGGAATTCTGCTCTATGGTTTGCACAGCTTTTAGGTCCGCGGCTGACATATTCCTTGACGTTAGAGCTTCTTCTGGCGTTTTTCCCATAATTCTTCTGCTTCCGATCTTCTAATATAATGAAGATTTAACTCAAAAATATCTTTTTTCTCGCCTTTGTTGTAGCCGTCAAGTCCCAAAAGCGCGACGGAGGACGCTTTTGGCATGCGTACCTGTAACGGGGCCAGGCGTACATTCGGCGGCAAATTTTCTTTTGCCAATTTCGCGCACTCGCCTAACAGCATTACCGGCTTTTCGCAAGCCCCCAGGCGGGCAAGTAATTCTTCCCGAGAGACAACGGTAACCTTTTCAAGTTCAAGCAGCTCTCCCTTCTGCCATTGATAAAGCGCCAGATAGTAATTGCCCTTCTGCGCATCTAACACAGGAGCAAGAACAATATCGTCAACCGGCAAATTATAGACCATAGCCTTTAAGGTATCAACTCCGCAAATAGGTATCTGCCAACAATAAGCCATGGCCTCAGCGGTTGCAAGCCCAATGCGCAGGCCCGTAAAAGAACCCGGCCCGATACTTATTGCAATTAAGTCGATCTCACTCTTTTTTATTTTTGCTCGCTCAAAAAGCTGCACCAGTTGCGGCAACAGTCCTTCAGAATGAGTCATGCCCGCGTTTATTGCATACTCGGCAACGGGTTCAGTATCCCTGCAAAGCGATACCGTACATACCTTTGTTGCTGTATCAATTCCCAGAATTAACAAGTGCTTCCACCTTCTCGCATAATACGTCGTATTTTTTGCCACGGGGCACCAGGATAATCTTACGCC
>RZYP01000415.1 GCA_009930275.1 Negativicutes bacterium | reverse complement strand
TACAACCTATGCAACAGCGCTTGGTTTATCGGAACCGCAGGTTGTTTTTACCGGGATAAAGACAGGAATAGAGTTGGTGCAATTGCTGCAACAATCTGCCTTTATGGTTCTTTTTAGTAACTATGAAAATATGCCTGTGGTAATCAATGAAGCATTTGCCTGCGGGAAACCGGTATTGGCAACGCGGGTAGGTGGAATCCCTGAGATTGTTAAGCAGGATCGGGGTATTCTTATTGATGCCGGCGACGAGGAGGCATTGGTTAGGGAATTAGTTTTTATGCTCGATCATCCGGAGTATTTTTCTTCCCAACAAAACCGCGAATTTGCCGACCGGAATTTTTCTCCGGCAATTGTCGGTCATTTGTTTCAGCAAATCTACAATCAGGTTTTAAACCGATAACTATACTGCAAGTGCTTCCAGCCTGTCGTCTTCAATCCTGAGGTTATCAATTATAAAGATTTGCCGGTCGGGAGTATTTTTTCCCATATAAAAACCAAGTAGTTCACCAATTTGTGAAACATTGGTTAGAATAACAGGTTCAAGCCTGATTTTTGGACCAATAAAGTGTTTGAATTCATCGGGAGATATTTCTCCTAATCCTTTAAACCGCGTTATTTCGGGATTTTTTCCTAGTTTGGCGAGGGCATTATGCCGTTCTTCATCTGAATAGCAATAAAAAGTTTCCCGTTTATTTCTTACCCGGAACAAAGGAGTCTGGAGAATATACAGATGTCCGCTTTTTACCAGATCAGGATAAAACTGCAGGAAAAAAGTCAGAAGTAAGAGGCGAATGTGCATGCCATCAACATCGGCGTCAGTAGCCACAACAATATTATTATATCGCAAATTTTCAAGGCCATCTTCTATATTTAGAGCCGTTTGTAGCAGATTGAATTCATCGTTTTGGTAGACCAGTTTTTTACTTTGGCCATAGCTGTTCAATGGTTTGCCTCTGAGGCTGAATACGGCTTGTGTATTCACATCACGCGATTTAGTGATGGAACCGCTGGCTGAGTCTCCTTCTGTAATAAAAAGGGTGGAGTCGAGCCGTCGTTCGTGATTACTGTTGTAATGTACTCTACAATCGCGCAATTTTTTATTGTGGAGGCTGGTTTTTTTAACGCTCTCTTTGGCGAGTTTCTTTATTCCCGCGATTTCTTTCCGCTCTTTTTCTGAAAGGATGATTTTTCTGTGTAATGCTTCAGACGTTTCCTGATTCATGTGCAGGTAATCATCGAGGTATTTTTGTACAATAGTCCCTATATAATTTCTTATGGTTTGGCCCTGGGGTTCCATGTGCTGAGAACCTAGTTTGG
>RZYP01000414.1 GCA_009930275.1 Negativicutes bacterium | reverse complement strand
ATACTTAATGATAGCATTAAGCAAAATTCCCCAAGGGTCTGGTCGTGTATCCTCCTGGGGCTTTGCGTTCAAAACTTCTTTCATAAGCTGATTTCTAAACACAGAAACCTCTTCAGTCATTGGTAGATTAGCCTGTGTATGTGGTACTTCAGGAAGTTCTATTTTTGGGGAAGCGGAGGCTTCAGAAATTATTTTTCTAATGTCTACAGGATCAGCATAATTGAACGATTCAGCAACTGAGGCAATGGTGTCCCCACCCTTTAGAACAGATGTGCTTGCTTGGTGCATAGCCATAATAGCCCCGGCATTACCACCAAATGCTTTTGCATACTCGGAGAAGCGTCTTTTATTTATCAGGTCATTTCTATTCCCTTCACGTGCTAATTCGTCAAGTTTTCCTGCAAGAAATCCAACAGTGGTTTCTCCATTTGGATTGATGAATCGTTTAGCACCGTTTACTCCCCACCGATGCGCAAGATCGGCCCAAACCATAGCAGCACCAGCACTTTTAATTCCGAATTCTTTAGCTTTGGCAATGTATATATTCTTAAAATCATCACGCATTTGCTGTTGCTGTACTCTAGCTCCGGTATCTGTTCCAAGCCATGAAGCAACTTTATCTTTGTTGGGCCATACATTTTCATAAGTAAATTTATCAATATCGCCTAAATACTGCTTGGCTAGTTCCGGATCAGTGTTGTAAAGTCGTTCCATTAAATTGGTAGCACGAGAATTACGCCACTGGGAAGCACCAACATTAAACCCGGAATCAGGTTGCCCAGGATCGCGATTTACCAGCCCATACCTATTCCCAGACTCAAGTTTGCCTTTTGTATGAAGGAAGGTATCCATCATTTCAGGGGAAATCTGGTCTATGGATACGTCATCTAATGGTTCAATAGAAGAAAGAATGTCCTTGTAGCTCATTGTGAAGCACCACCTTTTTCCTCATGGGTTCTATATATCTCTTCATTTATAGAACCACGTACGGTATCAGCAACTTTATTGTCTTGCTCCCCTCTACGGTAGAAATAAAACCCTACCGCCACACCCACAGTCGTGCCTAAACTACCATATATCACTGCAAACGCTGTATTTACTGGATAGCCGAATAGCAATATAAGAATCGGGATGGCAAGGTACACAAGCCATCCCGTTATAAGCACGAACCTGCGGACGTATGGGGCTGTTTTCTGCCAATTGGGAAACTCCTCCACCGTCCTGTTTGGCATGATTAGCCCCCTAGCGCCGCAAGAAGCGCCTGTATGTCATCCGGGCCGGACGGTGTACCACTAGGCATGTTCGGAGCAGATGCCCCCTGATTAA
>RZYP01000413.1 GCA_009930275.1 Negativicutes bacterium | reverse complement strand
CGTCTCCTTCAACAGAGATGGAAGTCGCCATATTTGAATATGGAATACCTGGAATGGGCATCTTTACTTCAAAAGTTATAATGTGCTTCATATCGCCATGACCTCCTCCACCTTACCCCATCTTGCCTTGCCTGTTTCATCAGGCTCCGCTATACTTACATCTATCTTCATCGGTACCTTCAGAAATGTGAAGGTTGTATTCAGCTTATTCATTTTCTCTTTCAGGATGTTAATAAACTCATCTAGGTACTCGTCCTTTATTGCATAAACCCCGCTATCATGAACGCTTACTAGGAAGTGAGCTTTACTTTTGTCCATAGCTGTAAACACATTAAGCAGAAGCCATAGCGTTAGATCACTTGCTGTAGCTTGGACTGGCGCGTTTTGTGCTTGTCGTAGTGCTCCTGATACTGCACCTCTGTCTGATAATCCTAGCTCGGGTAGATGGCGTATTCTACCAAATGGGGTTACTACTTCCAGATTCTTTCTTGCAAAAACGTGAGTATCCTCAATCCACTTTTTAACTCCGGAAAACTGTTCCATATAACGAGAGAGTTTATCTTCAGCCTCCTCAGTAGTAATCTTGAGGTTACGCGCTAACGCCATAGCCCCCATACCATATACAACACCGAAGTTAAGCGCTTTAGCTGCCTGTCGTTCATCCTTGGTTATCTCCTCGACAGGCTTCTGATACATAAATGATGCAACTTCTTTGTGCATATCTGTTCCTTTAAGGATTGCTCCTACCAGATTTGTATCATTCGCCATAGACGCTATTACTCGAATCTCGGCCTGTGCAAAGTCAAACTGCAGCAGCTTGTAACCTTCTGGAACGTAGAAGAAGTTTTTCACGTCTTTATCACGTGGTATTTGTTGAAGGGACGGGTCAGAGCAGGCTGTTCGCCCTGTAACTGTCCTAGTTAGGGTAAAATTTGGGTGTACTTTACCATCTGGTTTAACCTTCTCAAGAAACCCTGTAATAAACGTACTTGCAATTGTGGAGATCGTTTTCACTCTGGACAGCTTTTGAATGATTGGATGATCAATTTCTGCAAGTGTTGCAGCTGCTAATGAAACACCTCCTTTTGGCGTTTTTTCAGAAGGCACCATGTTAAGCACTGCGAGTAGCGCGAGTAAGTGACGTGGTTTCATTATATCATATTCTATCAGAGGAATTTCAGTTTTTGTCGCCTTCAAATACTTGATTTTACCAGAAGAAAGGAATAGCTCCTTATCCATCCAACCAGCCTCTAATGCTGAAACTACACGCCTCGCTTCTGCAACCTCCGGGTACTGATATATCTCTTGAAGTATTGCATCCTTTTC
>RZYP01000412.1 GCA_009930275.1 Negativicutes bacterium | reverse complement strand
TTTACATTTCTCCACATCAAAAAAGTAGGAAATGACCGCTGCAGTGCCTGTCTTTTCTCGTTCCTTTTTACCTGAACTTGTTTTTCGGATACTCATGTGCCCAGCCTGACAGACATACATCCCGGCATCTTTGTTAAACAAGAATCTTGCGGAGTTTTTATTTGGACTGTGAGTGATTGTCTCGCTCAGTTTAGCAACAAGTTTGATGTTTTTTTCTTTAGCCATAAGGATATTTCCGCTTTCAGAATAAGCAGCATCACCGACTACAACATCCACTTTAATCCCGTTTTCTTCGGTAAGCTGAATAAGTCCGGGAAGCTCTTTGCCGTCATGCTTCTCTCCGGAAGTTACGGCGTACGCCGTGATAATGCGTTCAGGTGTAAGGGCCAGATGTGTCTTGTATCCGAAGAATGAAGTATCTGCTGTCTTATGTCCAATTCGAGCATCTGCGTCAGCAGAATACTGCAGCTGTTCCTTATTGTCTATGATGACTTCCTCCAAATAGTTCAGTGATTCTTTTACCGTAGGGCTTAACAGCAGCTTTTCTTCATTCTTTACGAATTCTGCAAGTTTCGAAGCATACCTAATCTGGTCCTCATAGATTCCGGATACGGTTTTTTCAGGCATCTTCTCTTTATATTCTTCATCAATCTGATAGATTGCTTTTCGCAAGTTCTTAGCGCTATCTACAAGGATTTCTCTTTGAGACTTCAGATTATATCTGCTTTTGCTATGTGTGGAGTCTACAATGATTGTGCCAGTCTTGATCACGTTCCTTTTTATCGCATATCCTACGCTGAGATTTACAAGCATTGTAGGGATATTAGTATCTTTTAGTCTCAGCTTTCGAAATTTGGTTAACGTACTGGGATTGATGACCGGATCCTCTGGGGCTAGCCCCAGGAAAAACTTGAATGACATATCATACATGGAACGTTCCACGACATCGACATCCGATAATTTATACGTTTCCTTCAGAATCAGATACCTGATCAAACGCATTGGAGGAATTGCATTTCTTCCATTATCCAGACAGTATTTATCAATAAGCTCGTCTTCGATCATCGAAAAATCGATGTCTTCATTGATTTTTCTCAACATATGGTCTTTAGGGATGATTAAGTCATAGAGTGTAGTATATTGGCTTCTTATCACTTCAAACTGATTTTTGATCATAGAGCACCTCACTAAAAACATACTTTCTATATTGTTATTATATCATATATTAATAATATATTCAACTAATATATATTTTGCTCATGACAATTAAAAAAGACCTGAGATAATCTCTCAGATCTGATTTAGTAGACTTTTTCAGTGGCCTCC
>RZYP01000411.1 GCA_009930275.1 Negativicutes bacterium | reverse complement strand
GCATCCGAAAGGCGTTCAATCCTTATAATTCTAAACCCCTTTTATCATGCTCGAATACACCAAAACAATACTTCAAAAAGTCAGCTTTAGCAGAGAACTTTTTTACAGAGAGCTGAGTAAGTCACCGCGATGGCTGAAAAGGGAAGAATTACTCCTGCTCCAGTCTTGGTGCCTCATAACTTTCGGTCACGTTTATAAAGATGTGATAATTGATGTTTTTAATGCAATACAATTGTAAGTCCCTATAAATTACTTTTGTAATTTACGTTTTTTATTTCCTGTTTCTAAAGGCTGCCCTCTGAAGTGGCCTTTTGTTTTTTAATTACTTTTGCAACAGTGATCAGTTATCGGATAACTCGACTACTCGACAACAGATAACCGATAACTGCTAAAAAATAACTGATAAAAAGTCAATACTATGCCTGCTTTAACTGCTGTTTCTCCAGTTGACGGAAGATACCATAAGGTAACCGCTCCTCTCTCTCAATACTTTTCCGAATATGCACTGATTCGCTACAGGATTATGACGGAGGTGGAATATTTTATTGCGCTCTGTGAAATTCCATTGCCACAATTAAAGGAGGTAAATCCTAAAATATTTGAAGACCTTAGGGATATTTACAGGTATTTCAAACCCGAGAATGCCCGGGAGATAAAAGATATTGAAGCAGTTACAAACCACGATGTAAAAGCAGTGGAATATTATCTCAAGGAGCAACTCACAAATATGGGTCTTGATCAATATCTGGAGTTTGTACATTTTGGACTTACGTCACAGGATATTAATAATACTGCTGTTCCAATGTCGATGCGTGATGCCTGGCATGAGGCGCTGCGACCTATGTATATTGACATCATCGAAGCGTTGAAAACCATGGAGTGTGATTGGGCTGAAATCCCAATGCTGGCAAGAACGCACGGGCAGCCGGCCTCCCCTACGCGCCTGGGAAAAGAGTTTGGCGTATTCAGAGAAAGACTTGAAACACAACTCATTTTAATCGATAATATCCCTTTCTCAGGGAAATTCGGCGGCGCAACGGGCAACTTCAATGCACATTATGTGGCTTATCCGGATATCGACTGGAAGAAGTTTGGAAACAGGTTCCTTACTGAGTACCTTGCCATTGAAAGACAGCAGACCACCACACAGATTGAACACTATGATCTTATGGCTGCATTTTTCAACGGTGTGGCCCGCATGAACACCATACTTCTTGATCTTGATCGTGATAGCTGGTCGTATATTTCCATGGACTACTTCAAGCAGAAAATTAAAGAGGGAGAGGTGGGATCTTCAGCCATGCCACATAAAGTCAACCCCATAGAT
>RZYP01000410.1 GCA_009930275.1 Negativicutes bacterium | reverse complement strand
CCTTGATGCCGATGGCTATGAATGTGACTTTTATCAAAAAGATTAAAGAAATCATCAGATTTCACCTCCTGCCATGGCTACTAGGTAGGAGGTGTTTTTCTATGAACATTTTTGAAGTAAAAGACGGCTGTCCTTTAAAGGGCAAAGTCGAGCAGATGACAGAGGAAGAATTACAAAAGGAATATGACTTTCATATAGCCGAGAGCATTGTCGCAAACCTATATAAAGAAGGCAAAATCACAGCGGATGAATTACACAAAATATCAGCCTTAAACAGGCAGAAATTCTCTCCTCGTTTAGCCGAGATTATGTCCTAAAAAGCTTGCTATTAATAGTTTTTAGAGTGATGTATGTAATGGGCGAAAGCGAGGTGAGATGATGAAAAAGATAACAAAAATAGATGAACTGCCCCAAGGACAACTACCTAATACGAAACTTAGGGTTGCCGCCTATGCTAGAGTCTCAACCGATAGTGATGAACAGCTTGAAAGCCTTAAAGCACAGCGTGAACACTATGAGCGCTATATCAAGTCTAATCCTGAATGGGTGTTTGCTGGTCTTTATTATGACGAAGGGATCTCCGGCACCAAGATGGAGAAACGGACTGAACTGCTCCGTATGATACGAGATTGTAAGCAAGGTCGGATAGATTTTATTATCACCAAATCAATCAGCCGCTTTGCTCGTAATACAGTAGATTGCCTAGAGTTAGTAAGAACGCTGATTGATATCGGTGTTTACATTTATTTTGAAAAAGAGAATCTGAATACGGGTGACATGGAAAGTGAATTGATGCTTTCTATTCTTTCAGGATTTGCTGCAGAAGAGTCTGCATCCATTTCACAAAACTCAACATGGTCCATTCAAAAGAGATTTCAAAATGGCAGTTATGTTGGTACTCCACCTTATGGCTATATCAATGTAGATGGCGAAATGGTTATTGTTCCAGAAGAAGCAGAAATCATCAAACGTATTTTTGCAGAGTGCCTTTCAGGAAAAGGCGGAAGCACGATAGCAAGAGGTTTGAACAAAGACAAAATCCCTGCAAGAAGAGGTAATCACTGGAGTGCAGGCACGGTGATAGACATGCTCCGAAACGAAAAATATATGGGTGATGTCCTACTACAAAAGACTTACACCGATAGTAACTACAATCGCCATCCAAATACAGGCGAAAAAGACCAGTATTACTACAAGGATAATCATGAACCTATTATAAGTAGAGAAGATTTTGCTAAGGCACAAGATCTCATTGATGAAAGAGCCAAGATGAAGTGTAAGGGCGTGAAAAAGAACGTTTATCTTAATCGATATGCTTTAAGTGGCAAG
>RZYP01000116.1 GCA_009930275.1 Negativicutes bacterium | reverse complement strand
TTAGGGAGGTCGTTTTATGCCATTAGTAACATCTACTGAAATGTTCAAAAAAGCTTATGAAGGCAAGTACGCCGTTGGCGCTTTTAACGTCAATAATATGGAAATTATCCAGGGAATAGTCGACGCCGCCAAAGCCGAACAATCGCCTTTAATTTTGCAAGTTTCTGCCGGTGCTCGCAAATACGCTAAACATATTTATCTCATGAAATTAGTCGAAGCAGCAGTGGAAGATACCGGACTTCCTATTTGCCTACATCTCGACCACGGCGAAGACTTTGAAATCTGTAAAGCCTGCGTTGATGGCGGGTTCACCTCTGTCATGATTGACGGCTCCAAGCATTCTTTTGAAGATAATATCGAATTGACAAAACGCGTTGTTGATTATGCTCATAATAAAGGCGTTGTCGTTGAAGCCGAGCTCGGAAAATTAGCCGGAGTCGAAGACGCAGTCAAAGTCTCTGCCAAAGATGCAACTTATACCGACCCGAACCAAGCCGTTGAATTTGTCCAGCGCACTGGCGTAGACTCCCTCGCTATAGCTATAGGGACAAGTCACGGTGCATATAAATTCAAGGGCAAACCGGAACTCGATTTCGCCCGCTTGGAAAAAATCACCAGCCTTTTGCCTGATTTTCCGCTTGTTTTACATGGAGCTTCAACCGTCTTGCCGGAATTCGTTTCACTCTGCAACGAATACGGCGGCAAAATTGAAGGCGCTCAAGGCGTACCTGAAGATATGCTTTTGCAAGCTGGCAAATTCGGTGTTTGTAAAATCAACATAGATACCGATTTGCGTCTGGCCATGACCGCCTCTATCCGCAAATACCTGGCAAACAATCCTGGAGACTTCGACCCGCGTCAATACCTCAAACCTGCTCGACAGGCTATTCAAGACATGGTCTCTCACAAAATTCGTAACGTGCTGAATTCAAGCAACCGCCTGTAATTCCATAAACACATACAAAAACCCGCTTATATTCTGATATGAATATATGCGGGTATATTTTTTATTCGGCAATCATTGGAACTGTATTAGCGGCATGCGGCATAATGTTAATTGTATAATCAGTCTTACCCTGCTTAGCTAATTCAATCTGAGCCAATTTCCAAGCTTCTTCCAAGTTTTCAACAGGAATTTGACCAGTCTTGCGAACAATGTCAAAATTCTCTTTTTTCGTTACCAGATACACTGTGTTCGAATGGGCTAAGAGCGCAACCGTAAACGCGATAAAGAAGGGAATGGTAAAAGCAGCACGGCAGGCTTTTTCAAATTCAAGCATATCGTCAAAACGGAAGGAATCTATAAATGCCGGCGGTTCCTTAACATCCGGGCATTCCAGCATGGCAATCATGATACCACCAGGTTTCATGGCCATACCTGCAGTGTCATATGTCTTGCTCCCCTGATACATGTTAATGTCTTTAGGGAAGCCACCAGGGCTGGCAATGACAACGTCAGCTTTTTCCTTGATTGCTACGCCTTGGATCTTCATTACGTCCTTAGTTCCTTCCAACCAGGCGTCGTACCAGTGTCCGGCAACAATCCGGGAAAAGTCTCCTTCAGCGTTCATTACGGAATTTACCAGGAAACATGGATTAAC
Source organism: Negativicutes bacterium (assembly GCA_009930275.1). Next base: position 4,984 of record RZYP01000116.1, on the reverse strand, counting down.
CATCTCGGCTACTTCACACATATCCTCATGCAAAGGATTGCCGTCTATTTTCGTGCTGGCACACTCAAGGCTTGCACCGGCGCCAACTTCCTTGGCCAACGCCAGTGAATGGTTCTTCTGCACAGTAATATCACCAGAAACGCCAGGCATAATACTCTTACGTCCACCGCCGAAACCTGCCATCAAGTGAACGGTAATGCCTCCTGTCAAAATAATCTTGTCGGCATCCATTACCCTCTTGTCTATATACGCCGGTGTACCATGCGTGGTGGTCCCTACAAATACAAGATTTTCCTCATCTTTGGAAAAGTGTTGGTAAATCTTGATTCTGTCGACAACTTCCTTGCTGCATACGGCAATATCTTCTTCAGGCGTGTGGGCACGATGTGTACCTTGCGCTATAACAACGAAAATATCTTCATCAGGCACGCCGGCAAGATTTAGTTCGTCAACAATAACGGGCAAAAATTCGTTTGTTCTGATCCAGCTACGTGTAATATCGCTGACAATGATGGCAACCTTGTCACCTTTTTCTACGATTTGCTGCAACGGTTCCGTACCAATAGGATTACGAATTGCTTCAAGTGTAGCAGCCTTAACATCTTCTATTTTTGTGGAAGGATTGCCGTTAATAACCTGCAAAACCTTCTCCTCGGGCAAATCAATTTCCTGAGTTCCATGACCATAGCCAAAAGAATATCTTTTTAATGTCATTTTCTGTCCCTCTTTCAAAAATATTTATTTTTTAATTATAATATATATTAAAATCTCTGAAAAGCGTTTTGTTACCAGTTTCTTGTCGAACGCCAGAATTCAGGCCTTAAAAGTACTAACAACGTAAATAATTCCAAACGTCCCAGCAACATGGCTAAACAAATAACTATTTTTCCAAAGGAAGTAATATCCGCGTAGGTGCACGTTGCGCCGGCAACCCCAAGCGCAGGTCCTACGCTGCTGATAGTTGCGGCAATAATGCCGATAGAATCAACAACTGTGAGGCCGGTCATTGCCATTAAAAAAGCCAGAAAGGCAAAAATAATGATGTATAAGAAAAAAAATCTTGCAATTCCTGCTATGATCGGAGGCGGAACTGTCTTACCGCTCATTGAGATATCTATAACCATAGAAGGATGGATAGTCCTTTTTAAATGAGCAAATGCCGTCTTAACCAAAATTACTACACGTGACACCTTAATTGCACCCGCGGTCGAACCAGCACAGCCACCGATAAACATCAGCAAAACCAGGCATAATTTGCTGAATGGCGGCCAAACATCAAAGTCATTGCTCACAAAACCGGTCGTACTGATAATAGAAGCAACCTGAAAAACAGAATATCTAAACGAAGATATTCCATCAAAAAAATTATTAAAATATAAGTTAAGGGTTATAGCAAATGTAGCAACAATAATTATAGCCGTGTAAACTTTAAATTCTGTATCGCGCCATAATACTGACAGGCCTTTTTCAGCAACCATATAGTAAAGCGCGAAATTGCCCCCTGCCAGCATCATAAAAAAAGCAATGATTGCTTCCATTAACGGACTTTTAAAATAAACGACGCTGGTATCATAGGTTGAAAAACCACCTGTTGCAATCGTCGAAAAAGAATGATTAACAGCTTCGAACGCTGTCATTCCCGCTAAGTACAACATAACCATTTCAATCATTGTAAATGCTGCATAAATTTTGCATAAAGCAATTGCCGTTGTCTTAATTCGCGGCAACACCCTTTCCGCTGTCGGACCGGTTACTTCTGCATTAAACATGTGCACCGCACCGCCGCCGATTTGTGGCAAGAGGGCAATAAAAACAACGATAATGCCGATTCCGCCTATCCAATGCGTTAAGCTGCGCCATAAAAGCAAACTACGCGGGAGTATTTCGATCTGAGAAATAGCAGTTGCCCCCGTCGTCGTAAAACCCGAGACGCTTTCAAAAAAGGCAGCAACAGGATCAAGCACGCCAGTAAAAACATATGGCAGAGAACCTAAAAATGTAATAACCAGCCAGCCAAAACCAACAATCGCGACACCCTCACGATATGTAATGCCGACATCTTCAGACTCTCCATATTTTATAAATAAAAACCCCAAAGAGGCCCCGCTCATAATTGCTCCCAAAAAAGCCAAAGTACTATCCTCACCAAGAAACACAGCCAGCAATAAGGGCAAACAAAGCGAAATCGCACAAGTAGTGCAAAGTTTTCCCAAAAAAAACGACAGTAATCTAAAATTCATAGCTTTCCCCCAAAACCTTTTGTTGCAATTCACCAGTTCTTCTTACTATGCCAAAATTCCGGGTTGAAAAAAATAAGTAAAGTGAAAATTTCCAAGCGTCCCAAAAGCATCAAAACACAGGCTATAGATTTACCGGCAACGGTAAGAGTGCCATAATTGGAAAAAGGCGCTACCGTATCAAAAGCCGGGCCAAGATTAGCCAGGCAGGAGGCTGCAATTCCAATCGCGTCTAAAATACCCAGGTCACCTGTTAAAGACAAGGCTAATGTGCCTAAAGCAAAAATAATCATATAAAAAAAGAAAAACCTGCTAATACTTATAATCATATTCGGCGGCACATGATTACCTGATAATTTAATATCTATAATCATACGCGGGTGCAGCGTCCTTTTCAACTCGGCCCAGCTTAACTTAAGTAATATAAGCAGTCTTGCGACTTTGATGCCCCCGGCTGTAGAACCCGCACAACCTCCCACAAACATCATCATGAGTATGCAAAAGCGGCTAAAATCCGGCCATTCATTATAATTCTGAATAGTGAACCCTGTTGTCGTTATTGTAGATACAGACTGAAATAACGAATGATACAAGCTTTGGGAGCCACTATAATAACCTGTTAAGAAAAGATTTATCGCCATAGCAATTGCAAAAAAACACATTACTCCCAAATACGCCAAAAACTCTGTATCCTGCCATAGTGTTTTTAAACCGTTTTTATAAGCTTTGTAATACAATACATAGCTGCCGCCGGAAAAAACCATAAAAACCATAAGAACGACTTCGACGGCGCGACTGCCAAAATAAGCAACTCCTTCATTATGTATGTAAAAGCCGCCGGTCGAAATAGTAGTCATAGCATAATTGACAGCTTCAAAAAAATTAAGCCCCAATATGTTTAAAATTATTGTCAGCACCGTCGTAGCTGCAATATAGGCAACACATAAGGCATAAATGGTTGTTTTGATGCGCAGCATGATTCTTTCAACAGATTCACCGTGCAGCTCAGCTGTAAAAAGTTGTTCGCCGCTGCTGCCAACCTGGGGCACCAGGGTAATAAAAATCAGAAGGATGCCCAAACCTCCAAGCCATTGCGTTAGACTGCGCCAAAGAATCAGACTGGCAGGAACTAAGCTTAAATCTTTAACATTGCTGGCTCCCGTTGTTGTAAACCCTGAAATGCTCTCAAAAACAGAAGAACTGAAATCGATACCCGCATATATATAGGGCAGGGCTCCTAATAAACAAATCAACAACCAGCCAAAACCCAGAATTGCCAGACCTTCCCTTAAAGACAAATGCCCTTTATATTCGACCTTTACCCTACCCATTAAGCCACCAAAAATAAAAGAAAGGGTAATTGGTAAAACAAATTCCATTATTTGTTTCTCTCCCAGGATGAAGGCCGAAATCAAAGGAATCATGAGACTTACTCCAAAAGCAAGGGAAACCTTTCCAAGAATAAACATCACGAGCTTTACGTTCATTTCTTACTCCTTGCCTTCAAACGCAGGCATGACGTTTTTTACATAACCGGCCTTTACGAAGATAATAATTCTATCTTCGGGATAAAGAATCGTATCACCATTAGGAACAAAAACTTCGTCGTTATGTACCACGGCACAAATCAAACATTCTTTATGCAATTTTGCTTCCCTTAAAGTTTTCCCCACAATTTTCGAATTTTTAGGTAATATTAATTCAATTGCTTCAGCTTTTGCACCTTCCAAAAGGGAGACGGAAACAACCCCGCCACGACGTATAAACCTCAATACTTCGCCTGAACTCAATAATCTTGATGAGAGGACGATATCCACGCCGACCTTCTCCATCAGCTCCACATACTCATTACGCGCTACCCGCACAATAGTTTTCTCTGCGCCAAGATGTTTTGCCAAAAGAGCCAGTAACAGGTTCAATTTGTCATCTTCTGTAACACAAATTACCACATCAGCTTCAGATATGCCTTCTTCCACCAGTAAATCAATATCCGTTCCATCTCCATGTAACGCAATTCCACTCTTGAGTTTTTGTGCTATCATTTGGCAACGTTCTTTATTTTTATCAATAATCTTTACAAATAATCCCTGTTGTTCCAATAATGGCGCCAAAAATCTCCCTGTACGGCCGGCACCGATAATAATAACGCGCTCAGCTTTAGAATGTGTCGTTACAAAACGACCCTCAAATTCATGTATTACATCCGTTCTTCCAACAAAAAACACATTATCATTAGCCCTCATAACATCATCGCCATGGGGAATAATCATCATATTGTTGCGGAAAATCATTGCAACCAGGATCTGCTTCGGTATGTCCAAGTCCTTTAAAGGAACACCTATCATCTTTGAAGAATCCTTCAGCTTGACCTCGAACATCCGGACCTTGCCCTCGGCATAATCTTCAACATTCAACGCCGCAGGCGTCATCAGGATTCGATTTATTTCTTTGGCAGTAATCTGTTCCGGATTTAAAATCATGTCTATTTTCATGTTTTCTTTCAAAAAAGCATCGGATAGCTGCGTGTAATCAGTATTACGTATGCGTGCAACAGTGTGTTTAACGCCGTTTTGTTTAGCCAACATGCAAATAACCATATTCGCTTCGTCGCTGTCCGTAGAAGCCAGAAGCATATCCGCGTCCTTGACAAAAGTTTCAGACATTGTCGCAGGACTGGCTCCATTAGCCCCAATCGTTAAAACATCCAGGCTATTTTTCACGACTTCGCGACGCTTCTCGTCTTGTTC
>RZYP01000115.1 GCA_009930275.1 Negativicutes bacterium | reverse complement strand
GAAGTACATCACAAGATACATCTGAGTCCTGAGAATATTAATGATCCTGAGATAGCTCTGAGTCCTGATAACTTAGTGAGTCTGTGCAGGGATTGTCACTTCAGGGAACATAGCAACAAGAGGACAGCAATAGCAGAAGAATATGAGTTTGATGAGAACGGATTTATTGTTCCGAAGTGTGGGGCGTAAGTCCCCCCATAAAAACAACGGTATAGCTACTGCTCAGGACCGTTGGGGGAACCTCAATTGTTGCGCACGATATATGCGTGTGACGGTGTAGTCAAAACATAGAGAAACGAGGTGATACTTTGAAAGAGTTAACCAAAGAAGAAAGAATTAAAAAAGAAATAAGAAGGCTTAACAGCATATTGAAGAACTTAGACAAGAAAACAATAAGTGGCGTTAAATCTTTGGTTGAAAATGCGGCTTTCATGTCTGTAACTCTTGATGACCTCCAGGCAGATATAAATAAAAACGGTGTTGTTAGTGAGTACCAAAATGGAGCTAATCAATGGGGAACAAAAAAGTCACCAGAGGTTGAAATATATAATGCAATGATTAAAAATCACATGAATGTAATGAAACAAATAACAGAACTGTTTTCTAAGGACGGCAATAAAGATAAAGATGAATTATTGGAATTTTTATCTGGTGGTAGTAAATGACAGAGCTTGAATTATATTTTACTTCTCTACTAGATGGAAAAATTAATTCATGTGACAAGATGAAAAGAGTATCGGAAATGTTACTGAATAATTATCACAATCCTGGGGAATTTCATTTTGATATAAAAATTGCGAATAAGCATATAGATTTTATGGAGAGGTTTTGTAAATTGCCAAGTGGCAGGATAGGCGAACCATTAAAGTTGGAGTTGTTCCAAAAGGCAAGGCTCCAAGCAATATTTGGTTTTGTTGATGATTATGATTTGAGGCAGTATAACGAGGTATTGATCATAGAAGGCAGGAAGAATGGAAAAACAACGGAGACCGCAGCTGTTGAGATAGATATGCTTATTAACGATAATGAAGGATCTCCGCAAATATACAATATAGCTACAATGCTTGAACAAGCTAAATTAGGATTTAACGCAGCTCACAAGATGATTAAACAATCACCAATGCTGACCAAACACATTAAAAAGAGAATGAATGATTTGTACTTTGAATTAAATTTTGGGTTTATCAAGGCCTTAGCTTCTAACGCAAATTCACTAGATGGATTAGATGTTCACTGTGCAACGATAGATGAATTATCAGCAATAAAAAACAGAGATATATATGATCTTGTAAAGCAGGCAATGGGAGCTAGAAGGCAACCATTGCTTTTTTGTATTACAACTAATGGTTTTGTTAGAGGAGGAATATTTGACTCTCAATATCAATATGCCTCTGATTTATTGTATGGCAAATTAACATCAGAGAACAAAAGATTTTTGCCTTTTATATATGAATTAGACAATCCCCAGGATGAATGGGATAAAGAGGAGTCCTGGGTTAAAGCTAATCCAGGTGTTGATACTATCAAAAGCAGAGATTATTTAAGACAGATGGTGCAGAAAGCAAAGGACGATCCATCTTTTAAGCCAACGGTAATGGTTAAAGATTTCAATGCGGTAGAGAATAGTTCTACATCTTGGCTGAACTGGAATGAAATAGAGAATACTACAAAGTTTGATTTTAAGGATATGGGCTTCAGGTATGGCATTGGCGGTTTTGATGCTGCCGATTCTGTTGACTTAAATTCAGCCAAAGCAATATGTATGAGGCCTGGCGATGATACCATATACACCATGTCAATGTACTGGATGCCAGAGGAAGTTCTTAATGTAATGTCTCAAGATGGTAATAGAAGAGAGAGAGATAATGCTCCATATCTATTATGGGAAAGGCAAGGATATTTAAGGACGTATCCAGGGAATAAGGTTGATAAGATCGTATTTTTAAATTGGTTTAAAGAACTAAGGGATGAATATGATCTTTATATTATATACATTGGTTACGATCCCTGGCACATTGACGATAGTCTGCTAAGGCAATTCCAGGCGGAGTTTGGGAAAGGAACAATGATACCAATAAGGCAAGGGGTTGCAACAATGTCGCAACCTCTTAAAGAATTAAAGGCAGACTTGGGAGCTAAAAGGATAGCCCATAATTGCAATCCAATAGATATGTGGAATTTAAGCAACGCAGAAATTAAGTCAGACATAAACGGAAATATTCAGCTAGTTAAAGGTATGGATGCAAGAAAAAGAATTGATGGAGTTGTGTCATTAGCAAATGCATATATCGTACTTAAAGATAAGTGGGAAGATTATATCAATATCATATAGTTGGGAGGTGAAAAGACTTGGGATTTTTTGACAGATTTAAAAAAATCAAGAATGTATCAGTCACAAAATATGAAATGGTTACAGACCAGGGCAATGGATTTTATTCATGGAATGGGAATCTTTATCAGTCTGATTTAGTGAGGGCAGCAATAAGACCTAAGGTAAGAGCAATTGGCAAGGCGGTTGCAAAACATATAAGAGATGATGGTAAGACTCTTGCTATTAATCCAGAGCCATATATGAGATTTTTACTTGAAGAGCCTAACCCAAATATGACAGGCCAAATGCTTCAAGAGAAATTGGCAACGCAGCTAGAACTGAATAATAATGCTTTTGCATTAATAATCAAAGATGGCAATGATATGCCGATATCAATATATCCAATAATTGCATCTAGTTGCGAATTGCTGAAAAGCAGTACCGGAGAGCTATATCTTAGATTCCAGATAAGAGGAAGGCTGTATACTTTTAAATACGCGGACATTATTCATCTCAGAAAGGACTTCAACGAAAGTGAAATGTTCGGGGAGTCACCAGCGAATGCTTTAACTCCATTAATGGAGATTGTAAACACAACGGACCAGGGGATTGTTAAAGCAATTAAGAATTCTAACGTAATCAGATGGCTGTTGAAATATAACGCAATGTTAAGGCCGGAAGATTTAGAAAAGAACACTCAACAATTCGTAAAGAGTTTTCTTAATACTGAAACTTCAGAAGTGGTAGGTGTTGCGGCGGTAGATGCTAAAGCGGATGCCATTCAAATAGATCCGAAAGATTATGTACCGAACGCAATTCAAATGGACCGTACAACTCAAAGGATATTATCTTTTTTTAATACGAACATAAAGATTGTCCAGGCTAGTTATTCTGAAGATGAGTGGATCTCATATTATGAGACCTCAGTAGAACCAGACATAAAACAAATGACTGGTGAATATAGCAGAAAATTGTTCACGAGAAGAGAGAGAGGATTTGGCAATAAGATAGTTTTTGAATCATCCAGCCTTACATTTGCAAGCATGCAAACAAAACTGGGATTGGCTAAATTTGTAGAGCTTGGCATCTTCAGCCCGAATGAGGTAAGACAAATTATGAACTATGTTCCTAGAGATGGCGGAGATGAATACGTAAGAAGATTAGATACAAGACCAACATCAGAGTAGACACAACCAGTACACCGTAGGGTGTATTTTTTTATGGGAAGGAGGTGAGAGGATGGCGAAGATAGGTATTAAAGGAGTAATAATTCCTAATGATGAACAATGGATATATGATCTCTTTGAGATTGAAGCCACCAGCCCAAAAAAGGTGTCCGATAAAATTGAGAAAGCCAATGGAGAAGATTTAGAAATTGAAATTAACTCTGGGGGCGGAAGTGTATTTGCTGGCTCAGAGATATATACAGCCATTAAGGAATATAAGGGTGATGTAATTGTTAAAGTTGTAGGTATAGCAGCCAGTGCTGCATCTGTAATTGCTATGGCGGGGAAAAAGGTAGTCATGTCACCAACTGCTCAAATGATGATTCATAACGCCAGTGGAATCGCTCGTGGCGATCATAACGAAATGACACATGTTGCGGGAATCCTAAAATCAGTAAACGAAACAGTTGCTAATGCTTATCGTATTAAGTCTGGTATGGACCAAAAAAGTTTGTTGTCAATGATGGAGAAAGAAACATGGCTGACTCCGGCGAAGGCTAAAGAATATGGTTTGATTGATGAAATTATGTTCGAAAACGAACTTGAATTAGTTGCTAATTATGACGGAGTAGGTACATTGCCCAAAGAAATAATTGAGAACATAAGAAATAAAGTAGCCTTACAGAAAGAAGAAAAAATTGAGGCATTAAGAACAAAATACAAAATATTAAATCTTGTTGGAAGGGAGCTAGAAAATGAATAAAGAAGAATATTTAGAAAAAAGAGAGTCTTTAATGAAAGAAGCGGAAGGATTGCTCGATAGTAACAATATTGATGAGTCAGAGAAGCTTATTATGCAAGTTGAGGAACTAGATAACCAGTGGGAAGACATTAAGATCCAAAATGCAAATAAGAATGCATTAGAGGATCAAAAACCAATAGTTTTAGAAAATGAAGATAAAAAAATCAAGGGGGCTAAAGTAATGGAGAATATTAATATCAAAGGAATTGAAGCTTTAGAAATTACTGCAACAGAAGAGTACAGAAACGCGTTTCTAAAGAAATTACAAGGAAGAGATTTAACTCAACCTGAGAATGCATTAACTGGTGGAACAACTGCTCTTCCACAACAGACGGCTAACATGATAGTTGAAAAGTTAGTTGATATGGTACCACTTTTAAATGAGATTGAGTTATTCAGAGTTGACGGTAATGTTAGCTTTATGGTTAATACAGTTGCTCCTGGTGCTACATTAGAAGCAGCGGGTGGAGCAGTTACAGAATCAAGTGCAACATTAGTTGAAGTGTCACTTGGTGGATATAACATGAACGCATTCTTGAGCATTGGTGCTGACTTAGCATCTATGGCAGTGAGTGCATTTGAAGATTGGTTAGTAAGAAAATTAACAGAAGCTATTGCATATAAGATTGAATACTACATCATTAACGGTACTGGTGAATCCCAGCCTAAAGGTATCGAAAAATATGCAACTTGGGACGTGTCAGACGGAACAGCTATTGACTGGACTGGTGGAGAAGCTGGTGCAAGTTTAGCAGTTGCAGACTTAGATAAAGCTATTGGATTACTTCCAGCAGCTTATGACAAGGAATCAAAATTCCTGATGAGTAAGAAAACATTCTACACTAACGTTGTTAACTTAACTGATGTTAATAATCTTCCAGTTGTTCAAAGAGAAGGTGGCAAGTTTATTGTGAGAGGATTCGAAGTTGTGTTCAGCGATCAAGTTACAGCTAACGATATCTTCTTTGGATCTTTCAAAAGAGGTATGGCTGGTAACTTAGGAGTAGATATTAAAGTTGAGAAACAAAGAAACTTAAGATACAACTCATATGATTTCTTAGGATGGGGCGTATTCGATTGTAAACCAGCCCAAACAGGATGTATTGTTAAAATAGCTTCAGACATCCAGGCGTAAGGGGGATTAATAATGAGTAGATATCCAGGAGAAATAAATACTGATGTGTATGGAGTCCAAGTTTCAGAAATGAAAACGGCTTTGCTGGAATATTCAGCAACAGAAGCTGGAGATGCTGATACTGACGGATTACTAGATGCCTCTCCAACATCAACAACAAAAGTATCCGTTGCAACAACATTTTTAGGGCAACCACCATCAACAAGAGGAATTACTTTTACTCCTTCAGCTTCCGCTGATGCAGGCAACATAGTAGTTGTTGGAACTAATATTGCAGGCCAGGTTATTACAGATACAATTGCAACATCAACTACTAATGCTGTTAGTTCAGCAAAGATGTTCAAGACGGTTACGAGTGTTACATTCCCGATTGATGATGGCGCTATTACTTGGGATGCTGGATGGGATGAAAGAATAGGGCTTCCCTTTAAATTATCTAAGAAGGCTGCAATCCTAGAAGTATTCAACGGTGCGATGCAATATACTGCTGGAACTCTTGCAACTGATGATGATGAGATTGAGAAGAACTACTTTGATCCTAACGGGAATTTAGATGGTGCCAAAGAACTTAAGTTGCTTTTATTTTTATAAAGGAGTGACCGCTGATGAAAGCAAAAGTAATCAAGCGGTTTAAAGATAAACACACCGGGGAGAGATTTCTTCCCGGTGATTTATTTGATGGAGAAACCGCAAGAATTAAAGAGTTAAAAGACAGAGGATTTGTTGAGGAAGTAGTAATAGAGGAAGTTATAGAAACTTCAATAGACTTTACTGCATATAGCAAGAAAGAACTCCAGGCAATGCTGGACAAAAAAGGCATTGAATATGCAAACAAAATGACAAAGAACGAACTCCTTGAATTACTAGGTGGTGAGTAGATGGCCTTAATTGATGATGTTAAGAAGTCACTTAGAATAAGCCACACCAAGCTCGATACTGAGATCACTGCAACAATAGACGTTGCAAAAGCTGAGCTAGAAAGGGCAGGTGTTATTGCTGAGAATGTTGTTGATACCGATTCCCTGATAGCCGAAGCAATTAAAACCTATTGCAAATACTCTTTTGCCTCCGATCCAAAAATGCGTGATGGTTATTTTATAAGTTGGCAGTATCAGCTTGACTGCCTCAGAAAATCAACAGGTTACGGGGTTGAGGCTGATGTATAACGAGGT
>RZYP01000114.1 GCA_009930275.1 Negativicutes bacterium | reverse complement strand
TATCTTGATGTAAACCCTGCTAAATCACTTCAAATAAAAGATAATAGGCAAGACATTTCTCTAAGAGAAGCTTTTAGTGACGAGGATATAAAATTAATTTTTTATTCAGGTTTGTATACGAAAGATAAATTTATTCACGAAGCATATTACTGGATACCGCTTATCGGATTGTATTCGGGAATGCGGTTGGAAGAAATTTGTCAATTGCATTGTTCTGATATCAAGCAGGATGGAAAAATATGGTATTTTGATGTAAACACAAATTCATCAGATGATGGGATTGACAGTAAACTCGTAAAAACGAAAAGTTCAATTAGGCTTGTTCCCATACATAAAGAGTTGATAAATCTTGGATTCATAGACTATGTAAAAAAGATAAATGAAAAAGGATATTGCCGTGTTTTTTATGAATTGAATAAAACTGATAAATCTCCTAAATATGGTAAGCAGGTAACAAAAACATTTTCACGGTTTATACAAAAAATAGGAATCGAGGGGAAAAAAAGTTTTCATTCACTACGGCATTCATTTAGCGATTTTTATAAAAAAAGAAATTTGCATAATGATGTTTTTAGGCAAGTATTTGGACACGAAATAGTTGAACTGGCTGGAAGGCAATATGGAAGTAGTTTTTCTGTCGAGCAATCCTACAAGGACATAATTTCAAAATTAAACTATTATAAATAGATTTAGACAGGAGTTTCGAAGATTTCTTGTTGAAAAAGCTGATTACTCATAACAATACAAGATATTAGCGTTTTATTTTTGAAAGATCCCACGCGTCGCTTCGTAACCGAAGGCGGCAAATTTTGGCCTGTTCCGACGATGGTTCCTCTATCATACGCAAAGCCTTTTCCTTTTCTCCGTTCCAGCACAGGCAAGAATGCAGATTGCGCATCAGTTCCATGGCTCGCTGCGCAGATATGTGGACCCCGGCATCTTCCAGTTTCAATTCGACGAGTCGCAAATATTCCAGTGACAATGAGGTCTTCAGGCTTCGTGTAGTTCACCAAGAGGGCGTCGATTAGGTGTGGTTGTCGTCTCCTTGTCGGGTCGATTATTTGACAACGGACCGTATGCACAAAATATTTTACACCCCCCTTTTAGGAGTTTATGGATTTACTTTTGAGACTTATTATGTGTTTTTTTTATTATGTTACTTATAGTACTGCGAGATATTCCTGTTCTTTGTTCAATCTCTCGGTAGCTTAATTTCTGTAAATAAAGTTTTATTACTTCCTCTTTTTGTTCATTGGTAAATTTACTTTTTGTCATAGTAGACTTTTCTGTGTCTTTTTGATCGCTGCTTGTAATTTCTGTTTCGTTTTTTTCTTTTAACACATTGAACGTAGCATGTCCGTTTGCGTCAATATTAAATTTATATTTAATTTCTTTAACTTGAGATTGGCTTAAATTTCTATGTTTAGTATATGACAATTTAAATGTTTCACCTGAATTGTTTTTTAATTTGTCTATTTTAATAATCAAATCAAGACCAATTTCTTTTCCAATTGATCCGTAAGAGTCTTTATTGTTCTTTCCTGTATGATCAATTAAAATGACTGTTTTATTCTTCATTTCTGGTTTGTTAATGAAGTCTATAAGAAGTTTGCAATTTTCAATTTGAGATCCCATAGAACCAGGAAACAAATAAAAAAGACTGTCTAAAAAAATAACATCGGCCCATTTAATGCTGTTTGAAAGAGATCTTACGCATTCTTGATTTTCGAGATTTTGTTTGGTAATATTACTTGCTAGAGGACGTAGCCGTAAATTGTTTCCAATTTTATGTCGATTGTTCTTTATACAAGCTTTGTAACGTTCTTGTAGCTTCTTTTCCCTCATCTCCCCATCGATAACAAGCACTTTGGCTGGCTTTGGAGTGTCGTATTCTCCGCCGACTGAATGCTCTCCCATTGCAATTGAGCACGCAATGTGGGTTGAAAACCAAGTTTTACCAGATCCTCTAGATGCAAGTATCATTACTTTGTCGCCAGAGTTTATTATTGGATCAAGTATTTTTTCATCATCTGGATATTTATTAAGTAGAAGATCTTGTATATCAAGATATTCTTCATTATTATTTATTTCAAATTCAATATCAAAATGATCTTTAGCGAATGCTGCAAATTTATAAATTTCTGGATAATCTGTTGGTTCTCCTGTTAATTGATAAATATTAATATTTTCAAGTTTGTTGTTTTTCGATTGTATGTTTGGAAGTGCAAATGCAATTATTTTTGCATTTATTTTTTTTAATTCTATCCATATTTTATATGCATTATTTATGCTTTCCTTTTTAAAGTCTACGAATATAAGAATTTTTTTTCCATTTAAATCTCTCCAGTCTGTCATGTTTATTGTATAATCTAAGCCTCCAGTCCAAGTTGTGATTGCAAAATTATCTGCTATATTTTTATGATTTTTTAAGATATTTTCGCACTGATGTTCATTTTCACATATAAAAACTTGATTCTTAGAAAGATGACAGCCACAAATTATATGTTTATTGTACAGTGGAAGTGGCATTTTTGGGCATAGCCAGTCAAAAATTTTGGTCCTTTTCGTGTTTTTAGGGTTGATGAATAAGGAACATGGAAAGTTTATTATGTCTTTACCGTTTGAAAATGTTTGTAATATAAAGCTATAAGAACCGTCTTGGTTTGTGTATATATATTTTTCCTTTTTTTCAAAGTTGTAATCTTCAAAAATTGATTTTTCTGTGGGGCAACTTTTAATTTCATTATCTAAAAAAGTATTTTGATGATAAAATCCATATTTTTCGTTCAAAAGAAATCTTTTTGAAATTGAAAGATCTAAGTCAAATTTTTTTAATAATTCTTCAAATGCTTTATTTTTTATTATTCCGTAATAAATTGATATGAATAGTTCAATATGTCCAAGTTTTTTGTCTATTTCAGATTTATTGACAAAATTATGAAATTTACCAGCTTCAATGCCATCGAGTTGAAATTTATAAGTTTCACAGATAATCTCATTTTTTGTTATTTCGCACTCAGAAAAGCATTTTTTTAGAATTTTTATAAGTAAATTTTTATCTAATTGAATTGTTCTATTCAGTAAATCACGTAACATTTCTTTATCGTATGTTTTTTCTAATCCGTATTCCCAGTAAATAGTAGTACTAGAATCTAAATCGTCGTGCCAATATATTTTTTTAATTGCTTCGACACCTAATAGCATATCAGAAATAGTTGGAGCGGTTTGAAAATTATCGTTTTCAAATGAATTTTTCATGAACTCCCTCGATGTTGGCTTTAAATACGTAGGATTAGGTTGTTTACAGTATTTACGGAATATGATTGTCGATGTCTATTTTATTATTCCGGTGTGCATCAATGCCAGCGTTGGAGGTTTCGCGACAGATGCTGCTCTTGTGAACGGGCACCCCTATAGCGCCATTCCGTGGGCACCCTTAATGGCACCCTTAATTGATGGGATGGCCCCGCCCCTCCAAACGGAGTAGGGCATCAAGGAAGTATCAATTTCTTTGAAGGAGGCCATCCCATGAGTGCTATTACCGTGATCGGCGTTGATTTGGCAAAAAATACCTTTCAGCTTCATGGCGTAGTCGCCAATGGCAAGGTAGGCCTGCGAAGGAAGCTGCGTCGCGACCAAGTCGCAAATTTCTTTGCGAATCTACCGGAATGCCTGGTCGGCCTGGAAGCTTGCGGCACTTCCGCTTACTGGGCTCGGGTGATCGAGTCCTGCGGTCATACCGTACGTCGTATTCATCCCCGATTCGTCAAGCCCTACCTCGTAGCCGACAAGAACGACGCTAATGATGCGGCTGCAATCTGCGAAGCAGTACAGCGACCGCATATGCGTTTTGTTCCTCGCAAAAGTCAGGCTCAGGCCGATATCCAATCACTCCATCGTGTTCGCCAAGGCTTTATCCAAGCCAGAACGGCAACAATCAATCAAGTCCGTGGTCTGTTAGCGGAGAACGGCATTGTCTTCCGTCAAGGAGCAAATGCCGTCCGTAACCTCCTACCTGTGGTCATTGATGATCCGAATAACGAAATTTCAGGAGTTATGCGGCAGCTCATCCGGAGCCTCTACGACACAATAGTATTCCTCGATGTCAAAATCGCTGAACAAGATGTAGCTTTGAAGGCGATCGTTAAGACCAACGAAATCTGTCAGCGTCTTATGCGCGTCCCTGGAGTCGGTATCATCACTGCGACAATCCTTCTGGCTGAGGCGGGGGCGATCAACGATTTTAAAAATGGTCGCCAGTTCGCAGCATATCTGGGACTTGTTCCGCGTCAGCACTCCACCGGAGGGAAGCAGCGAATGCTGGGGATCAGCAAACGAGGGGACTCATATGTGCGCACCCTATTAATCCATGGAGCACGATCAGTCTTGCGCTCCGTGGCTATGGGCGGATCACCTTTCGGAAACGAGCGCTGGACTGGATGGTTGAATGAATTGAGCGAGAGACGCGGGATGAACAAGGCAAGCGTGGCCTTGGCCAATAAGACGGCCCGGGTTGTGTGGAGCATGATGGCACGCGGAACTGAATACGGTGCTGCGGCATAAAATGTTCTCGCTCAACTACCGAAAACGATAAAACTTTTTTGATAAGATATCTCACCGAGGGTGCCAAGAAAAGAGAGATGGGCAAGAAGGTCGGACCGGCTTTTGGAAAACCTGAAGTGGCTCTGGGCTGCAAGGCCGACTAATCGATAAGGACCGAAAGCGCGGAAATCCATCAGGGCGCAACCTACAGGGATTGACGCCGGATATACGAGTGCATCCGTCATTTCTTGAAGCAGATCTCTTTTCTTGACTCCGGGGCGGGGCCATATAAGAGCCAGCAAAAGTGAGAGATTTTCGCTCGGACGACCTCGTCTGGTTACGTGTTTATGAGTCGCCTCTGCAAAGGGAAACATCCATGCGAGGAGTCCTGTAGCTCTTGCCGTCCAGCACGATTTGATAGGCGCCGTGCTTGATCCGGTCGAGAGTGGCTGCCCCCAGCAGTTTGTTGTGGAAGGCGTCTTTCCATTCCGAGAAGTCCAGGTTGCTGGTGATGATCGTTGGCCGCCGCTCGTAGCGATCTGCGATGACGTCGTGGAAGTCTTCGTCCTGACCGGGGCGCATGGGCTTGAGACCGAAGTCGTCGATGATGAGCAGGTCTGCCTTGGTCAGCGCCGCCAGCTTGCGTTCGAAGTTGCCCACAGCCCGCGCTGAGGCGAGTTGGCCCAGCAGCTTAGCATGGGAGGCGAACACGGTGTCGTAGCCGCGACGTACGGCGATGTGGCCCAGTGCTTGGGCAAGGTGGCTCTTGCCTGTGCCGCAGGGGCCGACGATGAGCACCGGGACCTTCTCCTCCAGGTAGCGACAGGTGGACAGATCCATGATCTGCGCCTGGTTCACCCCAAGGTTGAAGGTGAAGTCGTAGCTTTCGAGCGTCTTCTGCGCGTTGATACCAGCCCGGCGCTGCCTCATGACGAGTTTACGCTGCTCACGGCGAGCGATCTCGTCTTCGATGAGCAAGGCCAGGAAGTCGGTGTAGGCGAGCTTCTGCTCCAAGGCTTGACGGTTGCGGATCTCCAGTGAGTCCAGGATGCCGGAGAGGCGGAGTTGTTTGGCATAGAACATGAGCATGACATTCGCGCCTATGTTGAAGCAGTTGTCCATTATCTAAGTGCTCCCCTACGGGGAGCACTTAGGAGTTCTGTTTTGGACAGCCCCCGTGGGGTAGACTGCATAAAGATTACAACGCTAATTACTATGATGATTAACTATATAATTTTATTGCTAAAAAATAATTATCTTAATGGCTATTGATTTCTAAGCTGAGGTTATGTGCTAGGAGTAAATGTCAAAGAATGGTGTCCACCCGAGATGTATCGTCCTGACGCGTCCAGCGCTGGTGTCCAGACTGATTGTCCAGAGTGCGGATTGCGATGTATGTGTCTTATTTAATGAGTATTTTTGAATAATTTTCGCTGTCTGGAAGCTTCATCTTCAAATCTTGTATTGTGACCGCCGTGCTGCTTACTGGCATGAACACGTCCTCCGAGCGGCGAGAGAGTAACTATCAGTCCGCTGATAGGCAGTCGTTCAAACCCTTTGTCTCAATGATTACTCGGTTCAGTCTCCTAAGCTTCCTCTGGCAATTCCGTCACTATGCGGTGGAGTAGGTCGCTGACGTGAGAAAGCCATGGCCGGTGAAGGATACGAGGCTTCCGGCGGACATAATTTCAATACCTGGAGATGGCAGAGAAAATATAGATCTTTGAACCAACAACTTATGACACGAGTGGCACGGACCCGGTCCGTGCCACTCGTGTCACTCTAATTTATAATATTGTTTTAACCAATCAACAAAACTCTCTCGTTCGTAGAGTACCTTCTTTCCCATCCTGACTTTTGTTCCCGGCCCTTCCCCCCTATGATCAATATTTTTTAACGTTTTTGCCCCGAGCAGACCGCCAAGTTTACTAGCTGCAACGTCACGCGTAAACACTGGTGGTAACGAATTGCGTATCGTCGTTATAACAGATGCCATGTCTGGATGCATACCTACCTCGCTTTTTTAATTTGCAAATGCCGCATAGTTCTCAATT
>RZYP01000113.1 GCA_009930275.1 Negativicutes bacterium | reverse complement strand
TACTTTCTGGGAATTCCAACTCTCCAAGTACTGTCCCGATAATAGTTCAAAATTTTTCCGGAAATGGTTTTATAGGCAAAGGTTTTAAAACGAATGCCTTTTTCTGTATCAAAACGGTCGATAGCACCAAGTACGGCAATTCGGGCAACCTGAAGTATATCTTCCTTTTCCCAGGGAAGATAACATTGAGTCTGGCACCAATACTGAATATATGGTTCCATTACTGAGAAAATTTCGTTTATGGTTTTCTCACAGGGTTCCTGCTTATACTCAGCGACTAATTCATCTAAATCTCTTTTTGCCATATTTGTACCTCTACACTTTAAAGTCTGTTTCTGCTATCTACTATTGTATATCTTACCACGTCTTAAGTCCACAGAGGACATTCCCTTTTTCGTTATAAAAAATTTCATCCATAACCTGCTGAATCAAAAATACACCCATGCCACCCTCGCACAATAAAGAGTCTTCCTTACGTTGGGAAAACTTTTCCTGAGAGTATTCAAAGCCTGTTCCTTTGTCGGCAATTTCAATGCGGATTGAACGATTATTCAGATGCCAGGATACGGAAACTTCACCCTCAATGCTTCTGGCGCCGTGAATAAAGGCATTATTTATACCTTCAACTAAAGCAAGACGTATGTCATTCACTGTCTCTCTGGGAACTTCCGCCCCGGCAAGATCCTCCAGCAATGTGGCAACTACGTCCTGCTGCTCTTTAATATTATTCAGTTTAAACTCTCTGTTTTTTGTACTCATATCTCTGCTCCTGTTATCAAACTTTTCTAATATTTACCACCTTTTTCCTATTTGCAAACAAATTGGAAAAATTTAGAAAAGATTTTCTTAAGGATTTAAGCGTGATATTCTTCTTTTTTATGATATCCCCTTGGTGTAATCATTTTGCCGTTTTGCACCCTGGTTTCTGAGTTTCCTACAAGAACCACGGTCAGCATGTCAACTTCTTCATTTGGAAGATTCCCTAAAGTTGTAATTACAACTTCTTCTTCTCCTCTTTTTGCGTTCCTAACAAGACCTACTGGTGTTTCTGGAGATTTATACTGAAGCATAATTTCCCTTGCTTCGTCCAAATGCTTCTGACGCCCGTGACTTCTTGGGTTGTAGATAACAATTGCCATATCTGCCATTGAGCAGTGTTTAATTCTGTCCATAATTTTGTCATAAGGGGTAAGAAGATCACTCAAGCTGATTAAAGCGAAGTCGTGCATTAATGGAGCTCCAAGGCTTGCTGCCGCTGCTGTTGCCGCTGTTATTCCAGGGACAACTTCGATTTCAATTTCAGGATCAGCCAGCTCAAGAACGATTCCTGCCATACCATATACCCCAGGATCTCCCCCGGAAATTACGGCCACATTTTTGCCCTTTTTAGCTTCCTCTATTGCAAGATTAGCTCTTTCAATTTCCCTTTTCATGCCCTTGCTGATAACTTCTTTGCCTTCTAATAAATCTTTTACCAGGTCAACGTACATGCCATATCCAGCAATTACATCTGACTCTTCTATCGCTTGAACTGCTCTGTAGGAAAAGTGGTCTCTGTCTCCAGGTCCAAGACCTACTATATATATTTTACCTAATTTGTTTTCCATATTTTCCTACTCCAATCCGTTTTTCTTAATAATCATAGTTGTAAGATAGTCTAATCTTTCTCTGTCTAAAAGACTTTCCAAATCTTTTGTAATAAAACCGTCTTCAAAGCCCAAGCGGCTGGCTACTACTGCATTTTTCTCCAGGCCGTTTTCCTTAAGGAAAGCGTAAAGCTCTTTAAAGATGCTTCCTATTTTAAATAAAACAACGTTTTCACTTTCAGTAATCGCCTCTTTTACGTCTTCCATATCTCTGATTGCTGGAACAATTAACAATTTTTCGTCTCTTATTACAAGAGGAAGTACTGCCTCTGCTGCGATTGCACTTGGTGCTGTTATCCCGGGAACCATTTCAATTTCCAGTTCAGGAAGTATATTTTTTATTTTTCTTACCAAGTAAATAAATGTACTGAAAAAAGCTGTGTCGCCAAGAGTAATGAAGGCTGCGTCTTTTCCAGTTTTTAAAATCTCTGCAATTTCTTCGGCAGCACTTTGCCACTTTGGCTCAAGTAAGTCATAATCCAAACTCATTGGCATATGCAGCTTAACCAAGTTCCAATCTTTATTCATTGCCTTAGATACAATTTCATGTGCAACGCTGTCACCATCTGCTTTTGCAACAGGGAAGCAAAGGTATTCAGTTTTTTCAAGAATTTTTACCGCTTTGATTGTAAGAAGATCTGGATCCCCAGGACCTACTCCAATTCCATATAATTTTCCAAGCATAATTAAACCCTCCGTTTAAATATATTTAAATGCACAAGGCACTTTTTTACACTAAGGAATATTTTAACCTTTTTGTTCCTCACTGTCATCTAAATACTTGAACATTTCGTCTACAGTTTCGAATACTGCTTGTTCTCCTGATTCTATTTTATATTTAATTTCTTTGATTTCTTCTTTTAGTTCCTGAATATATTTTTTCGGATAAATTTTTACTGGAATTATATTTATCTGGTCATCTCTTTCTTCTATTTCCAAAAGATCTCCTTCTTTTAGCCCAAGCTTTACTACAATATCCTTTGGAATTGTTATCTGAGATTTTTTTCTTAATTCGGCAAATATCATTTCAATACCTCCTGGTTGGAATTTCTTACTTTCTAATTTTATCATATTTTTTAGAAAAATGTAAAAAAATGCCAGGATTTCTCCTGGCACTGTAAATTTTAATTTTGCACTATAATTTTTATTACTTGTAAATATCTCTACGATGACCAATAGTTAAAGTAGTTATGATGAGTTTGTTGTCTTCTATCAAACAGATTAATCTATAATCACCAATCCTATATCGCCATTGCCCACTTTTATTAGAAGTTAATCCTTTTCCATGCTGCCTTGGATCCAAACAATTAACTAAATTCTTTTCAATCCAAGCTTTAATCATTCGCTGAGTATAGTTGTCTAATTTTCTAAATTCCTTTTCAAATTTAACAGTCGTTTCGATTTTGTAATTCATATATCTAGTTCTTTCCATAGTTCATCAATAGGACGACTCTTTTTCCCATTCTTAACATACTCATCATAAGCTTCGTTAGCTACGGCAATATCATATTCATCTTCAATTTTTTCAAACAATGCTTTTTTAAATGCTTCACCTAAAGAAATAGCATGAAGCTTAGCATAACTATCAGCTAGTTTTTTTTCTTCATCTGTTAACCTTATTGAAAATGCCATTATATCACCCCTTCGCTCTCATAGTACATTGTACTACTTGGTGTTAAGAGTTGTCAACTCCTTACATACTTATGTCTAATATTTTTCCTATATCTAGTTCTTTGCCCAGGTTGCTTCCGGCCTGGTAGGCTTGGTTTTGGCTTTTGCTTAACTCGCCCCGGGCTTGTATTTGCTTCATTGATGCTCTGGATGCCACGGACAAATCCTGGGGTGAAGGGTTGGCTGGTGCCAGGGCTGCCCTTATAACCTGATCCATTAGCTGAATGGTTTCCTCTGGGTCTTTTCCTTCTGGTATTTTTATTGAAACTTCTCCACCTGTGGCGTAATTTTTCCCATCCGGACCTTTTGTATACTGATACCTGGCTGAGCCGGCTAAGTGGGCTCCTGCGGACATATGGGCTTGCTCATGAGCGATTACTTCCCGCTCTATCTGTTGAAGTTTGGCGGCTTCCCTCTGAACTTCCTGCTCCTGCTTTTTCTCAGCAGATTCAGCGGACTTTTCCTTTTCTCCAGCATTTCTGTAGTTCTTATATACATTCTGCAAACTATAGATACTGCTTCCTGCTGATGATATGTTCATGAGTTCCACCTCCTTAAATAAAAAAATGCTGAACCAGTTTTAGCCGATTCAGCAGTGTGTGTTAATTTTATGCTAGTTTTTCCTGCCCCTCAGCTTTTTCATCTGAGTTGTTTTCATGCATATGGCTGAGAATTTCTTCCACTTCCATCATGCTGTTATACTTATCAATTATTTCCATCATCTCTTCGTAAATTTCCGGAGTAATCAGGACGCATGTGGGACTATTATTTTTTACAACAATACCATATCCATTCTGTTTAACCTCATCGAAGATTTTATGAGCTTCACCTTTGTTGAACCTGGAAATAGGAACAAAGGAATTTAACACTCCGCTGACTGATACCTTTTTTATCATTATAAGTCACTCCATTTAGATATTTTCTACGGAGTAAAGTATATATTATAACAACAAATTTATCAACATCAGCACCTATGACTGAAGGTTCTTTTCTTTGTTTAAAAGGTTCAGCTGCTTTTCGAGTTCGGCTATTTGAGAACGTATTTGTTTTTCTTCTTCTTTTTCAAGGCTACCACTTTCTATTCTTTGCAGCAGCTCTTTTATTTTAAATAGTCTTTCATCCATCATATCCAGAATTTCAAGTCTTTCATTGACTTCAGCCAGCTGTGTTACCAAATCTTTTAAATATTCTTCTTTGTCCATTACACTGATACATCAATATTTGCCCCTAAATGAGGAGTTACTGATGCCTCCATTGCCTGGGTGCCTGCTTCCAGCATTTGTGCCAGCTCTGCTGTTTGTCCCTGAGCTGCGTCCATGGCTAGTTTCATTACAGAGATACCTGCCTGCTGGGCAACTTTCATCTGACTTAGTCCCATTGATAATGCTGCTATATCCATAAAAAGTCCTCCCTTTAACTACAAATTTGTCCTCTTATTATTTTTACCCATTTTTTATAATCAGGAATAATTTTCTCCATCAGTATCAGATCCAACTGACCCTGAACCTCATTATTATATACTGAGTAATATTCTGCAATGTTTTTTTCAAAGGTTTTGAAGTTTTTACTGCTGCTTTTTATTTTCTTCTCTGGTACTTCCTCTATTCCTTCAAATGCATGCTGCACTGCCTGCACTCCCAGATAAACATCGGATAGCATTGATACAGATTCTTCCAGCTTTAAGTTTTCCAACATTGTTATGCTGGCATCTATTCCTTCTTCAATGGTTTCCAGAAGAGGAGGAATTCGGTTAATTATTTCCGTGGTATTAATATTCATAAGAGGCTCCTTTTTAAAAAAGATTATACATGTATTATCGGTTAAAAGATGAGAAAATGTAGTACACAACAAAAAATGCCAGAGGACTAATCCCCTGGCATTTTGATTTTGTATTAATTTACCAACGTTTCAATTATCTTAATAACTGAAGTACGCCTTGAGGTGCTTGGTTTGCTTGCGGACCATCCATTAGCTTTCACTAACGGCCAGACTATATCTTCAACCATTTCTGGTTGTCGGGCACTTCGAGGGCACCTCTGCCCCTATGGATCTCATTACCGTACAATCTTTGGATTGCCTTAGGTAGTACACCCTAGTCGTTGAACCTTCTCCAACCTTTCGGTACAGGAGCTTGGCTGCTGATTGTCCAATCTCAGCTATTTTCAAACCGTCACGTATGCCGTTTCCAGCTGCGTTGTGGTTAGCTGAGCTTCAGGAAGTTCCAGCAATTCACCCAATTATCATTTAGAGATTACTCTCCAACGGACCCTTAATCAACTATCTCAGAAGCTGTAATACGCCTTGAGGTTGCTGATTTGCTTGAGCCAACATAGCCTGAGCTGCTTGTTGCAAGATGTTATTCTTAGTGAATTCCATCATTTCTTTCGCCATGTCTACGTCTCTGATACGTGATTCAGAAGCTTGTAAGTTCTCAGAAGAAGTATCCAAATTTTTAATCGTATGCTCTAATCTATTTTGAGCCGCTCCAAGCTTTGATCTTTCAGAAGATACCTTCTCAAGTGCACTATTAATAGTAGTAATTGCTGTATCAGCAGCTGATTGAGAGGAAATATTAATACCCGCTTGTACAGTTGCTTTAGAAGTTACTTCTCCATTAGCGTCGATTGAAGCCGCAGTAGATCCTGTTAGAACTACAGCTTGAGTTGTATCAGTATTAGCTGCGATTGAACCTGCTACAAAATTTGCCTGCATTGTTTCACCAGAAGCTGCATTACCAACAACAACAGAAGTCGCTGAATATCTAAAAGTAACGGCAGAACCAACATCGGTTCCAGCTTCATTTACAAGTTTAGCAGTATAAGAAGCCGGTGTTAAATCATATGAAATAATTTTACCATTATCAGTCTCTGCATCATCATAGTCAGTACCTGCAGTCCAAGTTAAACCTGTAGTACCCAACGCATCACCCGAAGCCAATCCTGTATTCCATCCACCACCACCAATACGGTAGTCAAATGAGCTAAAAGTTCCTACTCCGTCAGTATTAACTCTAATTTCTAACAAAGCATAAGCATCACCAGTATAAGCAGCTCCACCACCTAAAGTACCAGCTGTGTTTGCATTCATATTCGTGCCTAAAGTAGCTGAGCTTGCTGATGATGCACTTACAGTTGTAGTAACACTATATGTTTGCTCTGTTAAACCAGATCCTAAATTAGACATTGATTGGATATTAGTAGATCCAGCAGTAAAGGTTCCAGCTGAAATCCTATTCCCAGCTACGCCCAATGACTCAGCATCCATAGCGCCGATTGAACTCACAACATTCTGACCTTCGTTTGCTCCAATATGGAAAGT
>RZYP01000409.1 GCA_009930275.1 Negativicutes bacterium | reverse complement strand
TACGATATTCCTTGCAGATACCTGTTGTTGCAATGACACAATAGCCGTGCTGTCAACCTTCGTGACAACCCTCTCCTGGATAATCTGCTTTGGTTTGCAACCGGTAGCAAAAAACAGGATGATCGCACTTGTAAGTATTATTGCCCATATAATCTGCTTCCTTTTCCCTTTTTCCATAATTTGGATATTTATGTTGCATTAATTATCGCCCTTAGAAACTTTTGATGGTAGCTAGCAATCAAACTTGCTTTATCCAACCCGTTGACTATTCTTCGTGCCTGAATCGGATCGTCCTTGGTCGCATTGAAGTAGTTTTCGAGCGAAACCCCAGTAAAGTCTCCACGATTTGACATTCCTTTCGTCATTCCCTCAATCATGATTCTTGCCGATATATCAGGTTTCAAAGCTAATTCAGGCTGTTCGAGTAAGGGGATCCCCAATAACCTCCCCATCAACTCATAATTTTCATACCACGTAAGCTGTACATCACCTCTTCCGTAATATATCTTATCTGGGAAAGTGTATGGCTGTCTGTTATGCTTTATCTTTCGACCATACACTCTTCCACGACCTTTACCATATTCTTCAATTGGCTGCATTGTCCTTGCAGTTTCGTGATACGAAGTGGCAAGCATATAGGCTCTCCATCGATCATCACATATTCGGAAATCATCAAAAGCATCAAGCTTGAAGTTAATCCCTGCAATCTGACTGTTATTAATACGCCCGTTGAAAAGAGACGAATTAATTCCGTTGATGAATGCTTTCCGGTTCATGCTTCTTTCTTGTAAGTTCCAAGCTTTGGTTTTCTCAACTTGCAATCATGTACAAAACAGACATTGCTCTCTGCCACCCTTCTCTCTTTTATCTCATTGTCGATAGCTTTTTGCATCCCAGAAACCTTTCGCTCGTTCTCTCCTACCTTGAACTCTAAGCTCTTAAGCTTTTGGTTTGCTTCCTCGAGTGCAGATTTGTACCCTTCGATCAACCCTTGCTGTTGCTCGATCAGTTTATCTTTGCCGGATATGATTGCATTAAACGTGGTCTGCTGTTGCTCCGCATTATCCAACAGCTTTTTCATTGCATCTGCTGCCTTGTCTATAACGTCTGCCTGTGAGCCAGCCTTATCTTCCCGGATTTTAAATAGCCATGACACACCACCTCCCGTTAGTATCCCTGCAAATGCCGAAACAATTATTTCCCATCCCATTATTCATCCGATATTACATAGTCAATAATCCTGCTTTTAAGCAGCCTTACTATCTCTGTGTGATCGTCTACATTTATGTAGTAAACGTTCGATCTTGTTTGTGACAGCACTTTCCGTAGATACTCGTTTGAGTCAAAC
>RZYP01000408.1 GCA_009930275.1 Negativicutes bacterium | reverse complement strand
CCCGTTATTTAGACCAGTGGTTAAGGTGTAAAATGAATACATTTACCATTTAAATCTAAATTACGATGAAGCAGACAAGGAAGCGTTATTCACCGGAATTCAAGGCGAAGGTAGCTATAGAAGCTTTAAAGGATCGATCAACTATGGCCGAGTTAGTAGCTAAATTTGGAGTGCATTCTAACATGATCAATCGCTGGAAGCAGGAGTTTATCTCAAGATCAGCCGAGATGTTCAAGACAAAACCACCCGAAGAAGACTTTGAGAGAGAACGGGAGAAACTCTATGCAAAAATCGGGCAACTGGAAATGGAAAACGACTGGCTAAAAAAAAAGTCATAAAAGGTCGTACCATGATTGAGATCAGAGAATTATTGTCATCTCAGGAAAAGCTTAGCATCCGTCATCAATGCCACTTGTTGGGCATCAATCGCAGTAGTATCTACTATAAACCACAGGGGGAGAGCGATGAGAACCTGCAGATCATGCGGTTGATCGATGAGTATCATCTGGATCATCCCACTTATGGCGTATTACAAATGCAGGATTATCTGTTTTCTATTGGTTATCAGGCAAATCACAAACGAGTCAGGCGATTAATGATGCTACTGTGCATTAACGCAATTTATCCCAGGCGCAATTTGAGTAAGTTGGGACATGCAAAATACATTCGTCCGTATCTTCTCAGAGGTCTTAGCATTATTCGTCCCAATCAGGTATGGGAGATTGACATTACCTACATTCCAATGTCCAAAGGGTTTATGTACCTGGTTGCCATTATTGATGTTTATAGCCGTTTTGTGATAGCCTGGGATATTTTTAACAGCCTGGATGCAGAAAACTCTCTTGCTGTGTTGAAACAAGGTATTGACCAATATGGCAAGCCTGAAATCATTAACTCAGACCAGGGTAGTCAGTTCACATGCGCATTATGGACGGAGTATGTTGAGCAGGCTGGAATAAAAATCAGCATGGATGGAAAAGGAAGAGCGCTTGATAACATTTACATTGAGCGTCTGTGGCGAACGGTCAAGCAGGATTACGTTTATCTGAATCCGGCAAGCGAAGGAAATGAACTTTTCAAGGGATTAAAGGACTTTTTTACATTCTACAATACACGTAAAGCTCATCAAGGCATTGATAGACAAATACCGGCTGAACGGTATAATAATGCAGCTTAAAAAGACCATTAAATGGAAACTAACTTATTAGCAACAAAGTCCTTCGAGTCCGCAAGAACCAGAATAACTTTTTCTGGCCAAGACCCTTCGGGAGGCCAAAAAGTTATTTCCGGTTCTTGCTACTGTTCTTATCAACATAGCAATCATCAGGCACTTTTTTCAAGAACACAAAACCTTAAA
>RZYP01000019.1 GCA_009930275.1 Negativicutes bacterium | reverse complement strand
AAGCTCCACGGTCTTGGCGAACAGGAAGAAGTAGACATCACAATAGTAAGTGATGAAGAGATTCATGCCCTGAATCGCGATTATCGTAATGTTGATCGTGCTACGGATGTCTTGTCTTTTGCCTTGGACGAAGATGGAGGAGAGGAGCCGGAGCTGCTTGGCGGTCCAACCATTCATTTGTTGGGCGATATCATTATCTCCGCCGAAACAGCTGCTCGTCAGGCAGAAGAATTTGGGCATGGTTTAGAAAGAGAGATTGTTTATTTGTCGGTCCATGGGTTGTTGCATCTTTTAGGCTACGACCATATGGAAGAGAAGGACAAAGTTATTATGAGAGCAAAAGAAGAGGAAGCTCTGCGGGAAATAAAATTGTCCGAAGAATTTTTGCCGGTCCGTTAGGAGGTTGGTTGGAATGGACGAGGAATTATTTGCTGCCGCCATGAATGTAAGGAGAAAGGCTTATGCGCCTTATTCACGCTTTTGTGTGGGAGCTGCGGTAAGGACGGCCAGCAATCATATCTATGTGGGCTGTAATGTTGAAAATGCTTCCTACGGACTGACTTGTTGTGCGGAGCGGAATGCGATTTTTGCGGCAGTTGCAGCCGGAGAAAAGGACTTTAAGACTCTTTGCGTTGTTGCGGAAACTCCGGAGCCGGTTGCGCCTTGTGGAGCGTGCCGCCAAGTGATGCGCGAGTTTCGCATTGAAGAGATCTTGCTGGCAAACTGTGCAGGTAAAATAAAAAGAATGACACTGGAGGAGCTATTACCGTATAGCTTTGGACCGGAGAGTCTCTGATACATTAATTATTAAAGGAGTGATTATCATAGAAGCGCAAAAAGCTCATTTTTCAGGCTTTGCGGCTGTAGTTGGACGACCTAACGTTGGTAAATCGACATTGGTTAATAGTTTGATTGGTGAAAAGATTGCCATAATGTCTGACCGCCCTCAAACAACAAGAAATAAAATTATGTGCATACTCAATACCGATAATGCCCAAATCATGTTTCTGGATACACCTGGCATTCATAAACCACAACATAAATTAGGTGAGTATATGGTGCGTTCGGCAGAGAGCACTTTGCACGAGGTTGATGTTATTCTTTTCGTTGTTGATGTTACCGAAAAGAAGGGTGCTGGCGACGAGTACATAATTGAACAACTGAAAAAGGTGAAAACACCTGTTATTTTAGTCGTGAATAAAATCGATAAATTGGCAGAAAAGGGGAAATTGTTTCCTATAATTTCTTCCTACACGGATAGTTTTGATTTTGCGGCAGTCCTGCCGATATCGGCATTAGCTGACCGCGATTTTACTTCTCTGATTGGTGAGATTGTGAAGCATTTACCAGAGGGTCCGCAATATTTCCCTGAAGATATGATTACCGATCAACCGGAGCGTGTAATTGCTGCGGAGATGATAAGGGAAAAAGTTTTGAAACTGACCAGGGATGAAGTACCACATTCTATCGCGGTTGAAATTGAGGAGATGAAGACCAGACAGAATGATGATCTTTATATCAGAGCAGTGATCTATGTCGAACGCGAGTCCCAGAAAGGCATAGTTATAGGTGCCAAAGGAAATCTTCTTAAACTTGTAGGCAAACAGGCCAGAGAAGACATTGAGAATCTGCTGGGCAACAAGGTTTATCTTGACTTATGGGTTAAGGTGAAAGCGGACTGGCGCAACAGAGATTCCATGCTGCGGCAGTTTGGCTATAAGGAATAAGCTTAGAGTTTGACCATGTATAAATAAAATGATATTATTTTCATAAGTAGTTCATTAAATATTAATTGTTAGGAGAGGATGTCCTATAGAAGGCGATCCTGCGTTATCGAACGCAATGAAGTTGGTGCTGATTTTTTTAATGGCGCTGTTAAATGGCTTTTTCGTTATGGCGGAATATTCGCTTGTAAGAATCAGAAAAAGCAGATTAGAAGAATTAATTCAACAAGGAAATGAACGGGCCCGGGCGGTCTTGAACGTGACGTTGTCATTGGATACTTATCTTAGTGCTACGCAGATGGGTATAACAATATCATCGCTTGCTCTTGGCTGGCTAGGAGGACCTTTTTTGGTTGAATTGCTGCGTGGCCTCATTGGTACTGGCTATTTTGAACCTTGGTCTGTCCATGTAGCGTCGATAATTTTGACCACTTTCGTGCTTGTTTTTGTCCATGTCGTTTTCGGCGAATTAGTGCCAAGATCCATTGCCTTGGGTAAGGTTGAAAAAATTGCCATGGCGGTTTCCGGACCGCTTAGTTTGTTTTATATTTTAACATTTCCCTTGGTTGTAATTTTTAGCCGTGTTTCGCGTGCGGTCTTGCAGCTTTTGGGGATTGAACAGATTCAAAAGGAAGATATTGCCCATTCAGAAGATGAGCTTAGAATGATTGTAAGCGCCAGCGAGCGTGGCGGCGTGCTTGACCATATGGAAAGCCGTCTGATTGACAATGTCTTTGACTTTGCTGATCGTGTTGCCCGCGAGGTTATGGTGCCGCGTCAGGATATGATATGTTTGTTTGCGGACGACAGTTTGACGGAAAACATGGCGGTTGTCAGAGAAACAGGGCACACGCGCTATCCTTTATGCCTTGAAGATAAGGACCACATCATCGGCATGATACATATTCGTGACTTGATGGATTTGCAAGAAAAAAACGGTGATTATGATTTACAAAAGATAATGCGCGAAATCGTCGTTGTTCCTGAAGGTATGTCGATAGCTAAAATTTTGCAGACATTGCAGAAAAAACATATCCAGATGGCTGTTGTTGCCGATGAATATGGCGGTACGGCAGGTCTTGTTACGATGGAAGATTTATTAGAAGAGATTGTCGGAGACATCCAGGACGAGCATGATCAAGAGGAACCGGATATTTCTCGTTTGCCTGATGGTTCGTATGAATTTGATGGCCTTGTTCTTTTAGATGATATTAGTGATATACTGAACATAGAGTTTGATGAGCCGGAAGAGGACACCATTGGCGGCTTTGTTTTCGGACTTTTAGGCAGGCGCCCGGAGGTTGGTGACTGTGTTGTCGCCGAAGGCTTCAAGTTCGAGGTTTTGAGTTCCACCGGTTTCCGTGTGGAGCGAGTCAAGGTTACGCAGCTTAATCCTGAAGGTGTGAACAAAGTTAGCAATGAATAAAGAAGCTTATCAAGACGAAGTATTCATTTTAAGAGTGAAAGACTGGCAGACTGCGGATAAATGCGCAGTCTGTTTTTCACGTAATCATGGCAAAATCTCGTGCATTGCTTATGGCGCGAGATATGGCAGGTCGAACGGCGGAAGATTGATACAACCATTTGCTCAGCTTTCGGCAAGCTTTATCGGCGGCAAGCGTTTCGATACTATAAAGCAATGCGATCTTATTGTTTTGCCGCAAACAATGGATATAGAAATGCTGGCTTATGGAGCGGTAATCGCGGAAGCAGTTGAAAATTTAACGGAAGAGTATTCACCGCATGAAGAGATTTATGCCCTTTTGCTGCAGGCCTTTGCGTTGCTTGGACAACGTAATAAGAGGATAGTTGTTGCCAGCACGCTTTGTAAGTTGTTGGCGTTGTGTGGTTTTGATCCTCAATTAAAGACTTGTACCACTTGTCATAATGATGTTGATGGCGATGCTTATTTCAGCACGGTTCAGGGGGGAATTGTCTGCGACAAGTGCAGCACAGGAGGCGAGTTGCCTTTTGCAGTGGGAACACGTGAATTAATGTTAAAATTGCAGCAGCTTGACTTCGAGCAACCTGAAAAATTTCTTGTGCGTGGCGCTGATTTGATGCAGCTTGAACAAACACTTTATAAATTTTTAGTCTATCAAACTGATAAACCATTGTTAAGCTTGCAGTTTTTAGCAAAAATGGGTGTCTAGTATATATGTTGACAAAGGTTTGACTATCTGATATATTTTCTTAAAGAATGACTATGATAGGGAAAAGTAGTTTTTGATGCAGCGAGTCGGGATAGTGCAAGCCGACAAGAAAAACGAAGGCACCCCGGAGTCGTAATTTCATAGCGTTAAGAGAGGACTGCATGCAGTCAAACAGGGTGGAACCGCGGGAGTGTATAGCTTCCGTCCCTGTAACATATTTTTGTTACAGGGACGGAAGCTTTTTTATTTCCACGCCTGTATAAATTAAGGAGGAAGAAAATGAATTTCCAGACGATTATTTTGAAGCTTCAAGAGTTCTGGGCCAGACAGGATTGCATCATGGCTCAGCCGTACGACATTGAAAAAGGTGCCGGGACAATGAATCCTTCCACGTTTTTAAGGGTATTAGGCCCTGAACCATGGCGTATTGCGTATGTAGAACCATCCAGGAGGCCGGCAGACGGGCGCTATGGCGATAACCCCAACCGCCTTTTCCAACATCACCAGTATCAGGTTATTATCAAACCGTCTCCTGATAACATCCAGGAGCTTTATTTGCAAAGTTTGGCGGAGCTCGGGATACATCAGAACGAGCATGATATCCGCTTTGTTGAAGATAACTGGGAATCTCCGACATTGGGAGCCTGGGGTCTGGGTTGGGAAGTATGGCTTGATGGGATGGAAATAACCCAATTTACTTACTTCCAACAAGTAGGCGGTATTGATGTCAAGCCGGTTACTGTAGAGATTACCTACGGCTTGGAGCGTCTTGCCATGTATATCCAGGGCGTGGAAAATGTTTTTGATGTAAAATGGGTAGGAGACATTACCTATGGTGATGTTTTTCATACCAACGAAGTTGAACAATCATATTACAACTTTCAAATAGCGGATACGGCATTGCTTTTTGATTTGTTTGACAAATACGAAAAAGAAGCCATGCGTGTTATTGAAACCGGCAACATTCGCCCTGCTTACGATTATGTTTTAAAGTGCTCACATACCTTTAATCTGCTTGATTCACGCGGCGCTATCAGCGTCAGTGAAAGAACGGCTTTTATTGGACGCGTTCGTGCGATGGCACGCCTTTGTGCTGCGGCTTATGTGGAGCAAAGAGAAAAATTGGGTTTCCCGCTGCTGAAAGGGGATAAATAAATATGGAACAGAAGTTATTATTTGAAATAGGCACTGAAGAGATACCTGCAAAATTTATGCCTGGCATTTTAGATCAGTTGCAGACCTTGGCTGAAAATAAGCTAAAGGAGTTACGTATTCCTTTTGGCGCAATCTCGGTTTTTGGCACGCCGCGCCGTATGACTTTCGTAGCCACCGGTGTTGCTGAAACACAAGCAAGCACGACCGTGGAAAGCAAAGGGCCATCGCTGAAAATAGCTTTTGGACAAGATGGAGCGCCTTCCAAGGCGGCACAAGGATTTGCCAGAGGACAGGGAGTGTCTGTTGAAGAGTTGGAGGTTCGCGGTGAATATGTTTATGCTGTCAAAAAATTGACCGGCCAGGCCGTTGCCGATTTACTGCCTGCTCTTTTAGTTGATATTGTTGAATCATTGACTTTCCCCAAGAACATGCGTTGGGCTGATCATGATTTTCGTTTTGTTCGTCCGATAAGATGGATGGTTGCCTTGCTTGGTGAAACAATTATTCCGATTGAAATAACCAGTGTTAAATCAGGTAGAAAGACTGTTGGTCATCGTTTCCTCAGCACAGGGGAAGTAGAAATCACTAATGCCAATGATTATGAAAGTGTTTTGCGCAAACATTTCGTTATTGTCGATCAGAACGAACGCCGTGCGTTAATTCGCGAGCAAGTAGAAAATTTAGCCAAAGCAGAAGGCGGCATAGCTGAAATTAATGAGGACCTTTTGGAAGAAGTCGTTTACCTTGTAGAATATCCAACCGCGCTTTGTGGGCATTTTGACGAGAAGTTCCTTTCTTTGCCAAAGGAAACTGTCATTACGCCTATGCGCGAGCATCAGCGTTATTTCCCTGTAGTGAATGCTGACGGAAGGCTGCTTGCGAAATTTATCACCGTTCGTAATGGTGACAGTGAAGGTTTAGATGTAGTCGCACACGGTAACGAACGTGTTCTGCGTGCGCGTTTGAGCGATGCGGAATTCTTCTTTAACGAAGACAAGAAAATAAGACTGGAAGACCGCTTGGAAAAACTGAAAACCGTAGTGTTCCAGGAAGGACTGGGCAATATTTACGACAAGAGCGTGCGCTTATCGGATATTGCAATGGTTTTGAAGAAAAGCCTTAACTCTGAAGTTGATGAGGAGGCGCTGAAACGTACGGCTCTTCTGGCAAAAACGGATTTGGTGACCGGTATGGTTTGCGAGTTCACAGAACTGCAAGGAGTTATGGGCCGTGAGTATGCACTGATTAATGGCGAAAGACCAGAGGTTGCCGAAGGTATATTCGAACATTATCTGCCGCGTTATGCCGGCGATGAGTTGCCGAAAACGGACATAGGCCGCTTAGTCGGGATTGCTGACAAACTAGATAATGTGGCAGCAACCTTCAGCCGTGGCTTAGTGCCGACAGGATCCCAAGACCCCTATGCACTCAGACGCCAGGCAATCGGCATCGTCAATATTCTGCTCGATGGCAATTATCATCTACCTTTGCTCAAAACATTGTCAGCCGTACTGCAATTTCTGAACGTGCCAACTGAAAAATACAGCGAATTACTGGCACAATTGCAGGATTTCTTCATGCAACGCGTTAAAAACATGATGAGTGACCAAGGTATACGCTATGATGTCATTGATGCAGTACTCAATGAAAAGGCTAATGACGACATAGTTGACCTGTTTGTGCGTGCCAGGGCTTTGGCAGAATATGTAGAAACGCCTGAAGCTGCTGAAAGCATACAGGCCTTCACGCGTGTGGCTAATCTATGCAAAAAAGCCGAAGGAGAAGAGATTATAAAAGAAAGCCTGTTTGCGGAGGCTGCCGAAAAAGAGCTGTATGACGTTGTTTGCCGTTTGCAAAAAGAAACTATACCGGCTTTAGTGTCTTATGACTATGCCAAAGTCCTGGGATTAGTTAATGCGGTGGCGGCTCCGGTCAACAAGTTTTTTGATACAGTAATGGTCATGGACAAAGATGAAAATGTTAAAAATAATCGTTTAGCTCTTCTGGTACAGGTCAAAGAGACTGCAAATATGGTTGGTGATCTTAGCGCCATTGTTTTGTAAAGAAAAATACAAATTTACTTTAAAATTTATAAAATTTCTCTTGAATAAGTAAAACAAACATGATATAGTGTATACTATATTGGAAATAGTCATTTAAAAGTATATGACAAAAGGAGTGCTACAATGAAAAAGGAAGAACAATTTCTACTTTGGTTTGAACAGCTAGAAAAAACTGACGTTCCCATCGTTGGCGGTAAATCAGCATCTTTAGGGGAAATGACCTCAAAGACAGATGTGCCGGTTCCTTACGGCTTTGCAACCACTGCGTACGCTTATAGATATTTCATCGAGGAAAGTGGCCTTAAGGAAAAAATGGCAGCTTTGCTCGCGGATCTTACTGATGTTGAAAATAGTGCCATGCTGCGCGATGTAAGCGCTAAGCTGCGTGCGGCTATTATGGCAGAAAAAATGCCTGACGATTTGCAAAGAGCAATTGCGGACGCTTACGCTGAATTGGCAAAGAAGGTTGGCGAAGAACTGCCTTTTGTAGCAGTACGTTCCAGCGCTACTGCTGAGGACTTGCCGGATGCTAGTTTTGCTGGTCAGCAAGATACTTATTTGAATGTTCAAGGTGCTGAAACTGTTATCGCTAAAGTTAAGGAATGTTATGCATCCTGCTTTACTGACAGAGCGGTATATTATCGCGAAAAACAAGGTTTTGATCATCTGGATGTTGCTTTGAGTGCTGTAATTCAAATGATGGTATTCTCTAAGACTTCCGGTGTAATGTTCACTGTCAACGTAGCAACGGGCAATGATGAAAATATCTTGATTGAAGCAGCTTTCGGTCTTGGCGAATATGTTGTTCAAGGCACAGTAACTCCTGATAACTATACAGTATCCAAAGCTGATAATAAGATTATTGAATTAAATGTTAATCAGCAAGATATTATGCTTGTTCGTAAAAAAGGCGGGGATTGCGAAGAACTACCTGTTCCCGAAGATAAACGCGGCAAGCAAACTCTGACAAGCGAACAAATACTTGAATTGGCTAATTATGCTAAGAAAATTGAAAAGCATTATGGCTGCTATATGGATATTGAGTGGGGCATTGATGAGCGCACTGATAAAATCTGGATTTTGCAGGCGCGCCCTGAAACAGTTTGGTCCCGTCGTAATAAAGAAGGCGGCCACAAGCCTGCCAGCGCAGCTGTAGTGACTGACCGCAAAGTAGTTGTTAAAGGCTTGCCTGCAAGCCCTGGACAAGTTGCCGGCCGTGCGCACGTTATTCTTGATCCATCCCGTATCGATGAATTTAAAGCGGGAGAAATACTTGTAACCGAGATGACTGCTCCTGACTGGGTTCCTGCCATGAAGAAGGCAAAAGCAATAGTAACGGATTCCGGCGGAATGACCTGCCATGCTTCCATTGTCAGCCGTGAACTTGGTATTCCTTGTATCGTTGGTACCAAGAGCCGCGGAGAAGCAGCTACTATAGCAATAAAAGACGGTATGGATATTACGGTAGACGCATCTAATGGCGTTGTTTATGAAGGTATTATTGAAACTGCTAAAAAACCAGAGGCTTCCGGTACGGTTGTTGCTGCTGAAACTTTTCCTGTAACCGGCACCAAAATTTACATGAACCTTGGCGATCCGGAATTGGCTGAGAAGTATTCAGCTCTCCCTTGTGATGGCATCGGCCTGATGCGTGAAGAATTTATCTGGACTACCTATATTCATGAACACCCGCTTTATTTGATTAAAATCGGTCAACCTGAAAAGGTTGTCGACCAATTGGCTGAAGGCTTCCGCCAGGTCTGTCAGGCAATGGCACCAAGACCTGTAACCCTGAGATTCAGCGATTTCAAATCAAGCGAATACCGCGATCTTAAAGGCGGCGATGAATTCGAACCATACGAACCTAGTGCTCTCTTAGGTTGGCGCGGAGCTTCCCGCTATTATGATCCGAAATATATTGAGGCCTTCAAACTCGAGATAAAAGCAGTTCGCAAAGTTCGTGAGGAATATGGTCTTAAAAACTTAAACGTAATGATTCCTTTCTGCCGCAGCGTGGAAGAATGCGAAAAAGTAACTGAATTGATGGCTCAGGAAGGCCTTGCTCGCGGTAAAGACTTCAAAGTCTGGCTGATGGCTGAAATTCCTGCCAACATCATCTTGGCTGACCAGTTCAACAAGTTTGTTGACGGTTATTCTATCGGCTCCAATGATTTGACTATGCTTACACTTGGTTGTGACCGTGACAACGATACTGTTTCTCATATCTTTGACGAACGCAATTTAGCAGTTCGCCGTGCGATAAAACATCTTATCGAGGTTGCACACAAAGATGGCAAGACCGTATCTATTTGTGGTCAGGCTCCAAGCGTGTATCCTGAGTTTGCTGAATTCCTGGTTAAAAACGGTATCGATAGCATTTCCGTAAATCCTGATACTGTTAAATTCACTAAGAAAATGGTGGCTCAAGTTGAACAGCGAATCATGCTGGATGCTTTGACCGGTCGAGGCAAAGCTGACGATACTGATCTTACCTGGTAATTATTAACAAAAAAACACCCATATAAAGTTGAGGCTCAAAAAGTTGATAACTTTATTATGGGTGTTTTATTTATTGGCAAGCAGCAGAGCAAAATAGTAGGAATATAATTATTTAGTGTAGTTGAATACTAAAAAGAGGATTTTTTCAATAAATAGCGTATAATAAAGCATACGCTATTTTCAGTTTTGGAAGGAAGTGAGTAACATTTCTCTGAGCAATAGACAAAAAAGAATTGCTGAAATTGTTCGCCAGGATGGACCAATTACCGGAGAGCATATCGCGGAGAGATTAAACGTAACCAGAGCCGCATTGCGTTCAGATCTCGCAATTCTGGTAATGAGTGGCATTCTTGATGCGCGACCGAAGGTAGGATATTACTTTACGGGCAAGAATACCCTGGGGATGCTGATGGAAGAGATTTCGGGTATTTGCGTGCGGGACATCCAATCTGTACCTATTGGCCTTCATAATGATAAAAGTGCTTATGATGCTGTCGTTACCATGTTTTTAGAGGATGTTGGAACGGTTTTCGTGGTCGGCGACAATAGTATTTTGTTGGGTGTTGTGTCCAGAAAGGATTTGCTGAAGACTGCAATCAACAAAGGCGCAGATTTGCAGAATATCCCGATTGTTATGGTGATGACGCCGTTATCTAAATTAATAGTCGCCAAGCCGGAAGATTCGGCAGCTACTGCGGCACGAAGAATGATTGACAACGAGATTGATTGCTTGCCGGTTGTTAAGGCTGTTAATGAAGAAAAACATTGTTATGAAGTTATAGGCAGAATTACCAAAACAAATTTTACGAGATTGCTGGTTGACCTGGCAGAAGGCAAAGGGGGAATTTATCATAGCTAGTTTACCAATCATTTATGCTGTTTCTGACTCCATTGGCGAAACTTCCGAGGCTGTTGCCAAGGCGACGATAAGTCAATTTGTACAGGAGAAATTTGATATTATCCGCGTTCCTTATTTGAAAGACGCCGAGCAGGTCCATGCTATTGTTAAAGAGGCTAAGGAAAATAATGCTGTAATTTGCCATACAATAGTTTCCCCGGAATTACGGGAGATAATTTCTCAGGAGGCAAGCAAAAACAGTGTTGAGGTAGTTGATATAATTGGTCCGGTGCTTAGAGCTATTGAGAAGACTTCCGGTTTGTTGCCAAAAAATCAGCCGGGGTTGATTCATGCTTTGGATCATGAGTATTTCAAACGCGTAGAAGCAATTGAGTTTGCTGTGAAATATGATGATGGGAAAAATCCTTGGGGACTTTCCAAAGCAGACATTGTTCTCATTGGTGTATCGCGAACTTCCAAAACACCATTAAGCATGTACTTGGCACACAAGCAGCTCAAAGTAGCCAACGTGCCGCTGGTGCCTGAAATCACACCGCCTGAGGAATTATTCAAGGTTCCGTCGCATAAGGTTATTGGGCTTTTGATCGATCCTTATAAACTTAATGAAATACGCGTTGAGCGTCTTAAGACGATGGGGCTATCCGATGATGCTACTTATGCAGACGTAGCAAGGATTAGTGAAGAATTAGAATATGCCAGAGGGATCATGCGGCGAATACATTGTAAGATTATAGATGTTTCAAACAGAGCAGTTGAAGAAACTGCGGGCCTGATTTTGGAATATGCATCCAAAAACCTTAATCGTTAAAATAAACAACCCCCGCAATTGCGGGGGTTGTTTTAATCGTGGAATTTTTTAGTTCGGACGTTGTATATAATTCTATCCGTTGCAATTTTTCCGGACTCTGTTTTAACGGTGGACAGGATGCTTTGGGTCGAGCCGGCGAAAGCGGTTTCATCCGCGCTGATAAGTATATTCCCTTCAAAAACTGCGTCTTTTGTACGCCAGTTGAAGGTAGCTTTATTGGCAGAAATAGTTGTGCTGCCGTCGGCAAAATTTATGTTGCCATTAACTACCGCTGTTTTGTCACTACCGTAAACATGCACGGTGTCTCCGGTAAAAACAATATTATCCTGGGTAAGCCTGATGTTGCCTTCGGCATATACCTCCAAGGAATATAATTCCACTTGAGCCTTGTTGGCGGTAATCAGCCTATTTCCAGTCTCGACAGAAACATTGCCTTCAAGGTAGTATGTAAATGTTATGGGATCAAATGTCTGTTTGTCACATTTTATGACCGGTTTTGCCAAGCAAGTTGCCGGAAACAATAAAATTATAAATATAATTGCTAAAAGTTTTTTCATGGCGATGCCCTCCGTAAAAACTAATTATATCAAATATTTTGTTAAAATAACAGTTTATATGTTAGCCAAGAAAATTCTTTCATCTAAAAAGAGGAAAAAAACCATCCATATTGAATATAATAAAACAGTAAGTTTCTTGAATTGGTGTAACGGGTGTATTTATGAATGATGTTTATGAAAGTTTTAAGGAACAGGTTCGGGCACAAGCGGATATAGTTAAAGTTGTTTCAGAATATGTTGCTCTGAAAAAGAAAGGCAACCGTTATTGGGGATGTTGCCCTTTTCATGGCGAAAAAACGGCTTCTTTTACGGTTACACCTGGAAAAAACTTGTTCCATTGTTTTGGGTGCCACGCAGGTGGAGATGTTTTTAATTTTGTCATGAAAATTGAAAACACTAGCTTTCCTGAGGCTGTCAAAATTTTGGCAAATAAATTTGGCATACCTATACCGGAAAAACAGAAAACGGAACAGGAAATAATTAAGGAGAAGACTTCCCGACAGATTTTTGATGTCAATGATTTGGCGGTCAGGTTTTTTCAGGCGTGTCTGCTGAAGACTGAATACGGCAAAGGCGCACTGGAATATTTGGCAGGGCGGGGCATTGATTTGAAAATTATTGAGAGATTTTCAATAGGGTTGGCGGCCCCTGATTATCATACTCTTCGTAACGCGTTGAGCAAGAGAGGTGTAAGCGACGAACTTTTGGCCAGAGCTGGCCTGATCGTGAGACGTGATGATGCAAGTACGTACGATCGTTTCAGAGAGCGTATCATGATTCCCATCAAGGATGCGAGAGGAAGGGTTGTCGGTTTTACCGGTCGGGCTATTGGCAAGGGAACTCCTAAATATCTCAATACCGGTGAAACTGAGTGGTTCACAAAGCGCTCAATTTTGTTTGGGATGGATGTTGCTTTTAAGGCTGGTAAGGAACATAGGCAAATTATCGTTGTTGAAGGCCACATGGACGCCATTAGTTTGCATGCTGCGGGCATTGATTGGGCTGTCGCTTCAATGGGAACAGCTTTCACGGAACAACACGCTAATTTAATTTCGCGGGTTGCGCCAGAGGTTGTTTTTTCTTTTGACAGCGATGAGGCGGGGTTGAAAGCAGCTATGGATGCCATTCCAATTGCCTTGAAGGTCGGACTCGATGTAAAAGTGCTGGTAGTGACCAAAGGAAAAGATCCGGACGAGTTTATCAGAAGTGAAGGCAAGGATGCTTTTTTAAAACTGATCAGTCAGGCGGCTTCCGGCGTTGATTTTCAAATAGAACGGACATTGGAACAGAATAATTTTTCTAATTTGGAAGGAAAAGTTAAGACCGTGTCGAATATACTACCGTTCCTATTAGAATGCAAAAGTGACATTGAGGTGGTAAGACGCATTCGGACTTTAGCCCAAAAGCTCACAATAGATGAGAATTTGATTGTAAACGAGTATAAGAAAATCAGGCGCGGTAAGGGCGTAGCTACCTCTGATGATTTCCTGAGACAAAGAAAAAGGGAAACCCAGATAAACCCTGTCGAACAAGCTGAGAGGTATTTGCTGTTTGCAATCATAAACGGTGTCGGCAGCGGAACGGTTACACCAACTTTTCTTGCGGAAATTGACAAAATTGGGTTCTGCGATGAGAAAAGAACAGCAATCTTTCGAAATTTCAATGATTTATTTGTAAAGAAAAGTCCAAATGTTGTTGCCGACCTTTTTGCAGAAATGCCGGAAGATGGCGCGGCCGAACTGGAAGTAATCTTGCAGTTGGATGTTACTGTAGATGCGGCGAATCAGATGATAAGCGATTGTGTCAGACAGTTGAAGATATCAAGGTTAGAGAAGGAATACGAATATCATAGCAGACTGGCGTCGGAATATGAACGAGATGGTGATGAAAAATTTTTGCAGGAATTAACAGAAAGTCAGCGAATATTAGCAGAAAGTCAGCGATTAAAGAATGAAATTAAAAAAACGTTTTGATAGTTATGTTTTACGACTAATAATAACGGAAAGGAGGGAACGCAATGGCAAATGAAAAGATTTCGACAGAGCAGGTAGAAGAACTTTTACATAAGGGGAAGAGCCATGGCGGCGTTCTCACCTATCGCGAAATAATGGATTCCATGCAGAGCGCTGAAGAAATGAGCACTGATGACATGGAAGACATGTACGATCTGATTTCCAGGAAGGGAATAGAAGTTATTGATGATACTGTCGGACCGCCTACTGGTGAAGGCGTCGAAGAGGAGCCTATTGCTGAACACGAACTTGTTAACCTGACAGTTCCGGAAGGCGTTAGCATAGACGATCCGGTTCGTATGTATTTAAAAGAAATTGGCCGGGTTCCTCTTCTTGTGGGTGAAGATGAGATTAAATTGGCAAAACGCATGGATAAGGGAAATCAGGCCGAAAAGATTTTAGCTAATGAGGTTACTGAGCATGTTCTGCTGGTTTTGCCTGATGAGACTGATACCAAAGGAATGCTGCTTCGTGCTAATGAGTTGCTGCAAAAAGAAATCAGCTGGTATGAGGCTCGTTCTGTAAATAAGGTTTTTTCGAAACTCACGGCGGCTCATGCTACTGGCAAAATCATTAAAAACTCTGATTTTCAGGAAATGTGTGAGGAATTCACAAAAGATGAGCTTGGAAGAATTCAGAGGCTGCTTGCAGACAGTAAGATTAATCTTACGGCTAATAAAAGGAAAGCTGTGTTGAAAAAACAGACGTCTGATATTGAGGCCAGTTATCTGCTTGAAATAAAGGAACTTCTTGATACCGCTAAAAAACAACTTGCTACAGCCAATGATGCCGAGGTCTTTCTTGGATGGGACAATTGCAATGAGTTATTTAAAAAAACATTGCAGCAGATTGTCACCCAAGGAGAGGATGCGAAACGCTGCCTGTCAGAGGCCAATTTGCGTCTGGTTGTAAGTATTGCCAAAAGATACGTTGGCAGAGGCATGCTATTTTTGGATTTGATTCAGGAGGGCAACTTGGGCCTGATCAAAGCTGTTGAAAAATTTGATTACAATAAAGGATTTAAATTCAGCACATATGCTACATGGTGGATAAGGCAGGCAATTACAAGGGCAATTGCCGACCAGGCAAGGACTATAAGAATACCGGTGCATATGGTAGAAACAATTAATAAATTAGTTCGTGTTTCTCGGCAACTTTTGCAAGAGCTCGGCAGGGAACCAATGCCCGAGGAGATTGCTAAAGAAATGGACATCAGCGTGGAAAGAGTTCGAGAGATTATGAAAATCGCTCAAGAACCGGTTTCCCTGGAAACGCCGATAGGTGAAGAAGAAGATTCTCACTTGGGCGATTTCATAGAAGATCATGACGCGCCAGCGCCGGCAGACGCAGCTTCCTTTACTTTGTTGCGTGAGCAGCTGGGCGAGGTTTTGGAAACTCTTACCTTGCGTGAGAAAAAAGTTCTTGAGTTACGCTTTGGTCTTGAGGACGGAAGATCTCGCACTTTGGAGGAAGTTGGACAACATTTTGGTGTTACCAGGGAGCGTATACGCCAGATTGAAGCCAAGGCCCTGAGAAAGTTAAGGCATCCAAGCCGCAGCAAACGCTTAAAAGATTTTCTGGAATGACTTGTGTGGCTTGACATTGAGTTTGTTTTATTATAAAATGACTTCGTTGGCTATTTCGGGGTTGCCCGTGACAGGCTAATCGGGCCTATAGCTCAGCGGTAGAGCCACCGGCTCATAACCGGTTGGTCCCTGGTTCGATCCCAGGTGGGCCCACCAATCAAACAAAGAAAAGCGAAGCCTTTGGGCTTCGCTTTTTGTATATGGAGGGAAAAAATGTCTTTTGGAGCTCGCTTAGAAGCTGTAGCAAAATGGGTGCCTTCTGGAAAAAGCGTAGTTGATGTTGGCACGGATCACGCCTATTTGCCGACTTTATTGGTACAACAGGGGAAAATATCCTTTGCCATCGCGGGGGATATTGCCAGTGGACCATGCCTTGCTGCGCAGAATACAATAGATTTTTTTGGCTTACAGGACTTTGTGACTGTTAGGCAAGGAGACGGTTTGAAAATAATCGAACCGGGCGAAACCGATATAATAGTTATTGCCGGCATGGGAGCTGGCAGTATGATTGAAATTTTAGAGAATTCATTCCAGACGGCGGAGGCCGCAGAGAGAATTATTCTGCAGCCCATGAATGGAGCTCCCAATTTAAGAATGTGGAGTATTAAGCATGGCTGGAAAATTACTGGTGAGGATTTGGTAGAAGAGGCAGGCAAAATTTATGAAATATTAATTTTAGAGCG
This sequence comes from Negativicutes bacterium, assembly GCA_009930275.1. The sequence continues at coordinate 11,206 of RZYP01000019.1, read as the reverse complement.
TGGTGTTGAAAAAGAATATCCTGCGGTGGTTTACGAAATTGGGCCGCGCTTATTGGAAGCAGGGCATGCACTTTTGAAGAAACACATACAACAGTTGATTGCGCACTATGATAAGCTAATTACTTCAATGGAGAAGAGCGAACAAGCGAAAAAAAGTGAAAAATACAGCCTTTTTGCCAATTTCAAAAAAGATCTGGAGGCGATTGCTCGTGGGGACAAGTGTTACTGATATTTGTCAGATAATGGAAAAGCTAGCGCCGTGTCATTTGGCAGAAGAATGGGACAATGTTGGTCTTATGCTAGGCGACCGTAATTGGCAAGTAAAAAAAATAATGCTGGCTCTTGATTTGACGCAAGAGGTCGCAACGCAGGCGTACCTGCAAAAAACCGATATGATTATTACGCATCATCCGTTTTTTTTCGCGCCCATGAAAAAACTCGTTTGCAACGATGGTAAAAATGCTTTAGTTTATGAATTGATAAAAAGGCAGATTGCAGTATATTCTGCCCATACTAACCTTGATATAGCCGAAGGCGGAGTCAACGATGTTCTGGCAGATATTTTGGGCTTAACTCAGACAAGCGTATTGAAACCAGTTGCTTGTGACAGGCATTATAAGCTTGTTGTCTTTGTGCCGGAAACTCATTGCGAAGAGGTGCTGGCTGCTTTAAGAATCGTCGGTGCCGGGCATATAGGCAATTATGCTGACTGCGCGTATGTTATGGAAGGAGTGGGGCAATTCCGGCCGCTGGAGGGCAGCAACCCCTTTATAGGACAAGAAAGTGTCTTGACCAAAACCAAGGAGAAACGCATTGAAGTCTTGGTGAGACAAATGGACTTGCAAAAAACGATAAGTGCTGTACTTAAGGCTCATCCATATGAAGAACCTGCTTACGATGTTTTTGCGCTGGAGAATCAATCTGCAGGTTTGGGTTTGGGTCGTGTTGGCGTCCTGGAAAAAGCAGTTTCTTTGGCTGCCTTTGCGGACAAGTTGAAAAACGTTCTGTCGGTTGATCAAGTTACGGTTGCAGACGCAGGCAAGCAGGTTTACAAAGTAGCAGTTTGTGGAGGAAGCGGGGCGGATTTGATTGCAGAGGCAGTCAAGGCAGGGGCTGATACGCTGGTAACAGGAGATGTTAAATATCATGTAGCCCAGGAAGCTTTCGATGCTGGCTTGAATTTAGTTGATGCAGGGCATCAAGCTACTGAAATGCCTGTTTTGCTTAAACTGAGAGCAACTTTACAAGAATGTATCAATAATGTTGAAGACGATGTCGAAGTTTTCGTTGCCAATGAAAGCAAGCTTTTGCGGCATTTATAGATAATTAAGTTCATCAGGCTTGATGTGGTATAATTAGAAAAAATATTATGGGAAGTTGCGAGGAAAGACAAAGATGATTAATGAATTCAAGGCAGGCTTGAAGATAGAACAGATAGTGCTGCTGCGTTTGCAAAAAGTTGGAAGTTCATCCAATGGCGGTGTCTTTGCCCGAGGGTTGATAGAAGACAATAGTGGCTGTGTGCCATTTATTTGCTTTGAAGCTGGAATAGTCGAGAAGCTTCGAGTGCTGACCTCACCGAAGGCAGTACGAGTCGCAGGGAATGTTGACATCAATAAATTTGCAGGTGATATGTCACTGCAGTTGATTATTCAAAAAATAGCAGACGTGAAACCAGGTGAGGATGTCAGCCATCTTTTGCCTCAGGGGAATATTAATTTGGCCGAGTATGAAAAAAGGTTCAAAGCGCAGATTGCAGGTATTGCTGATGAAGACCTTCGGTCATTAGTTGAAGAAGTTTTTTCCGGCGAGGTTTACAAGCAATTTTTGATTAACCCGGCGGGTATGAGATTACATCATGCTTACGTAGGCGGACTTCTTCATCATTCCGTTTCTGTCGCCGAACTTGCCTGCGCAATGGCGGAGAAAATCGGTGGCATGGACAGAGATATGGTCTTGGCAGGAGCTCTGTTGCATGATGTAGGCAAACTGCAAGAGATTTCCCCCGACATGGGTTTCCCCTATACTACTGAAGGTCGTCTGCTTGGCCACATTACAATAACGGTTATGATGGTAAAGGCTGCAGCTGAAAAACGGGGAAAAATTGATGATGAAAAGTTGCAGCAATTGCTTCACATAATTCTTTCCCACCATGGCGAGCATGAAAAGGGTTCGCCTGTGGCGTGCGCTACGCGGGAGGCCTTCGTTGTTCACTATGCTGACGAGATTGATGCTATAATGAATCAGTTTGGCAGGGAAGAGGATAAGGGCAACTGGGAGTTTAACAAAATGTTGCAAAGGTATTTGTATTCGTAGACTTGACGGAAGACTTTAGTTGTGATAAATTTGATTGGGTATGAGTGCGAAAGATAATCGCGGCTGCCGTGAGAGGCAGACGAGGAAAGTCCGAGCTCCACAGGGCAGAATGCCGGATAACACCCGGCGAGGGTGACCTCAGGGAAAGTGCCACAGAAATGTGTACCGCCGGCTTAGGCCGGTAAGGGTGGAACGGTGCGGTAAGAGCGCACCAGCAATCGAGTAATCGGTTGGCTAGGTAAACCCCATTCGGAGCAAGACCAAATAGGGAAGGGATGAAGCTGCCCGCTGATCCTTCCGGGTTGTGTCGCTTGAGCCTTCAGGCAACTGAAGGCCTAGATAAATGATTATCACCGCTTTGCGGAACAGAACTCGGCTTAATGAGCACTCATATTTATAATCGAAAACAGTTGGAGTATCGTTATGAGATTAGTTTTTAATCTTGTAACGATACTTTTTTATTGGTCTGATAAATATTAATTTTTTTTTTGTAAGCGTAAATATAAGAACTAATAGCTTGTTTTTTAGCAAAATAAAGATTATAATGGAGAAAAGTGGTGAAAAGTGGTGAAAGGATGGCGGCTGAGATGTTGATGGGTGAGTTCCAACACAATATCGATACTAAAGGTCGTTTATTCATGCCGGTTAAACTCCGGGAAGCCCTTGGAGACCATTTTATTATTACCAGAGGGCTTGATGGCTGCTTATTCGTATATGACCAGCAGGAATGGAATGCCCTGGTAAACAAACTAAAGCAAATGACTTTGATGAAAAAAGAAGCACGTGATATAGCTCGTTACTTTTTTTCGGGGGCAACAGAAACCGAATGCGATAAGCAAGGTCGGGTTTTAGTGCCACCGTCCTTAAGAACACATGCTGCCCTTGATAAGAATGCCGTTATTGTAGGGGTAGGTAACAGGGTGGAAATTTGGGATATAAATCGTTGGAATACTTATAATGAAACAGTTAGTGAAGATGTTACTCAGATAGTTGAGCAATTGGTTGATTTAGGTCTGTAGACTCTTAAGGACAGGTGGGAAGACAAATGGAGTTTGTTCATAGGAGCGTTTTATTGACCGAAAGTGTCGATTGGCTTATTAATAATCGTGATGGTATCTATGTAGATTGTACTATGGGTGGTGCTGGCCACTCCAAGGTGTTTGCAGGCAAGCTCACCAGCAAGGGGACTTTAGTAGGCATAGACCAGGATGCTGCCGCGATTGAAGCAGCGACGGGGCGTCTTACAGGGTTAGAGTGCAAGATAGAAATTGCGCGGTCGAATTTTAAAGACTTTGACAATGTTCTTGATTCGCTTGGGATTGAAAAGATCGACGGGATTTTCTTCGACTTAGGTGTTTCTTCGTATCAGTTGGATACGCCAGAAAGAGGCTTTTCTTATATGAACGAAGGCCCCCTGGATATGCGCATGAACACAGACAGCAAATTTGATGCTTATTATGTAGTGAATAATTACTCAGAAGAACAACTGGCAGATATAATTCATCGTTATGGCGAAGAACGCTGGAGCAAAAGGATAGCGCAATTCATAGTTAACGAAAGAAAGCTGAAACCGATCGCCACCACAGGGGAACTTGTAACAGTAATAAAAAAAGCAATACCAAAGGGCGCACGCCAGGATGGCCCGCACCCTGCAAAACGAACATTTCAGGCTATCAGGATAGAAGTCAACAACGAGCTGAACATCCTGGAGGCAGTTGTCAGGAAAGCAGTAGAGCGACTAAAGAGCGACGGAAGAATAGGCGTTATAACATTCCATTCCTTAGAGGATAGAATCGTTAAGAGGACCTTGGCTGAATTAGCTAAAGGCTGCATTTGTCCACCACAGTTACCAATCTGTATTTGCGGGAAAAAGCCGCAGGTCAAAAAAGTTATTTCAATAAAGCCAACGGAAGAAGAAATTGCGGATAATCCCAGATCAAGAAGTGCGCGCCTTAGGGGAGCAATAAAAATCTAAGACTTGGGGGTAAAAACAATGCTGGCCAGAAAATATGATGATTATGCCTGGGAAGAACAGACTCGGGAAACTCATAAGGAACTGCGGAACAGACCTTCTGAAAAATCATACAAGTTTTTACGTCATAAAGTCATGATTCTAATGGCGTGTTTTTTAGCCTTTTATTTAGTGTCAGTTGTCAGAAGTGAGGCCTATGTTTCCAGCAGTAATAGTTTGGTGATGCTAAAACAGCAGGAAAGTGAGCTTATTTCTCATAATGCCGAGCTTAAAATTGAAGTTGAAACACTTAAAAGTCCAGCAAGAATTACAGGGCTTGCCCAGGCTAATCTTGGCATGCAGGTAGCACGAAGCAATATTTATGTACAGGCGGACAGTAAGAAAATTGTTTATGATGGTTATGCTTACGCAAAGTAAAATTGTAGCCTTCTGTACACGTTTATGATATAATTATACAGCGATATGGAGAGGCAGCCTTTTGGCTGCTCTTTCAATTTTGGAGGGTAAGAATATGCAAAAAAATCTGCTGGATTTATTGATAGTATTGCCACAGGCCAAGGTCATGGGGTCTTTAGATAAAGTTATTACTGATGTTACATCTGACTCTCGTACAGTCAGGGCGGGAAGCCTTTTTATTTGTCTTAAGGGGGCGCATGTCGATGGCCACGAATATATAGAAAAGGCCTACAGGGCCGGAGCGGCATGCGTACTTGTAGAAGACGAAATCAAGGATAGGCCGGAGGGCCTGACTGTTATAAAAGTTAATGATACCCGTGATGCCATGAGCTATGTAGCGCCATGGTTTTTTGACTATCCGGGCAAAAAAATGCGGATGATAGGGGTAACCGGGACAAACGGCAAAACCACGACTACCAACATTATTCGTTTAATTTTACGTAAAGCGGGATTTAAGGTTGGCTTGATAGGGACAATTAACATTATGATTGAGGACGAAATTGAGGTTTCTCATAATACAACGCCGGACGTAGTTGACTTGGAACGCAGCCTTTATAAAATGCAGCAAGCCGGCTGCGATTATGTGGTTATGGAAGTTTCTTCCCATGCACTTGCACTTAAACGTGTGGCAGGCTGCGAGTATGATGTTGCTGTGCTGACCAATATTACACAGGATCACCTTGACTTTCACGAGACATTTGAGAATTATAGAAAAGCTAAGGCACTGCTTTTCGAGACCCTTCATGAGGGAAACAAACCCGATAAATGTGCAATCTTTAATATGGACGATGCAAGTTCAAAGATAATTATGGCAGCAACAAAGTCGCCGATAATGACTTACGGCAAAGCAGATACGAACGATGTTTATCCTCTCTTTTGGAAAATTGAAGCTAAGAACATGAAGCTTGATTTACAAACGCCTATTGGAAAATTAAATTTAATGCTCCATATTACTGGTGAATTTAATGTATACAACGTAATGGCAGCAGTATCAGCGATGGTTGCGGAGAAAATTAATCCGAGAGTTATTGAAGATACTTTGAATGGTTTCGCTGGAGTTCCAGGACGTTTCCAACTGGTGGAAGCAGGGCAGCCTTACACCGTTATTGTTGACTATGCGCATACACCGGATGGTTTGGAAAATGTTCTAAAAACAGCACGCTGCATAACTAAGGGCAAACTGTGGGTCGTTTTTGGCTGCGGTGGAGACAGGGACAACAAGAAACGGCCGATTATGGGCAGCTTGGCCTTGGCATTAGCTGATAATGTAGTCGTAACGTCTGATAACCCAAGATCCGAAGACCCTGAATTAATTATTGCCGATATAGAGAAGGGCCTTCTAGGCGCTCATAAGGATAAAGAAATATATAAGGTTACTGATCGTAGGGAAGCTATTCATTTGGCTTTGGCTAAAGCACAACCTCATGATGTAATCCTGATTGCCGGCAAAGGGCACGAAAATTATCAGATACTGAAAAACGAAACCATTCATTTCGATGACTGTGAAGTAGTTCGCGAGTTTTGGGAGAATAAGGTGTAGAAATGATTTCACTAAGTGAAGTAGTAACGGCTACAAAAGGAATAGTCTGCGGTGATGCAAAGGAAAGATTATTCAAGGGTGTTACGACCGATTCGCGCAATGTTGGCAAAGACGACTTGTTCGTTGCCTTGATTGGCGAGAATTTTGATGGTCATGACTATTGCCGAGCTGCCTTAGAAAAAGGTGCGGCAGCGGTCTTAGTGCAAAAAAACGTTTTGGGATTAACGACAGAAGCTACGACTATTCTGGTTGAAGACACCCTGACAGCTTATCAACAAATTGCTCACGCATACCGTAAAGCACAAAAAAACCTTAAAGTAATCGCCATTACTGGTTCTAATGGCAAGACTTCCACGAAAGATTTGATTGCGGCTTGTTTGGCGAAGAAGTACAAGGTGGTTAAGACACAGGCAAATTACAATAATGAGATTGGCCTGCCGAAAACCTTACTGACAATTAAACCGGATACCGAAATCGTTGTTTTGGAAATGGGAATGAGGGGATTCGGACAAATCAGAGCGCTGAAAGCATTGGCAGAACCGGATGTTGCCGTCATTACCAATGTCGGCGAGACACATATGGAGCTTTTGGGAAGCATGGAAAATATAGCAAAGGCAAAAAGCGAAATTCTGGAGGGCATGAACGAAGCCCAGTTTGCCGTTTTGAACAATGATGATGTGTATGTCCGCATGATGGATACTGGCGCTCAAAAGGTTACCTACGGCATTATCAATGATGCTTGCGTGAAAGCCAACAATATTATGACTAGTGGAAAAGGCACTGCCTTTGTATATACCAGCAAAATTAGCGGCGAGGAACAAAAAATAACGATGCCGTTAATAGGTCAGCATAATGTAATGAATGCTTTAGCGGCAATAGCCGTTGCTGAAAAAATGGGAGTTCCTTCGCGGGATATTGCGGCGGCACTTGCTGAAGCTCAACTAACGGAGAAACGGCAGGAGATTTTACATTTCGGCGATATTACCGTCATTAATGATGCTTACAATGCCAGTCCGGCTTCGATGGAAGCAGCTGTTAAGACTTTGGCGGAGGTTAAGAAATCTAAAGGCAGGGGAAGAAGCATAGCCGTTTTGGCTGATATGCTGGAACTAGGGGCATCTTCTGAGGCGGCTCATCGCAAGGTTGGTGACTGCTTAGCCCGTGAAAGCATTGACTTTGTGATTGCCTACGGTGAGGAATCACATGCTACAATCGAGCAGGCAGTGAAGATTGGCTTGCAGGCAGTTCATTGTGCGGATAAAGAAGCCGCAGCGATTGAACTCAAGAAGAACATCAGAAACGACGACATAGTGCTTTTCAAAGGCTCACACTCAATGCAAGTCGATAAAGTGATTGAACTAGTATTTAATAATAAATAGCCAGGAGATTGATAAAAAATGGATTGGAAGATATGGGGCTCATTGGTAACGGCCTTCATTATTTGCGCAGTTAGCGGACCGTTTTTAATTCCAGCTTTGGCCAAGTTAAAATTCGGACAAAGTATCCGCGACTGTGGACCGAAGGGACATCTGAAAAAAAGCGGAACACCAACCATGGGCGGCTTAATGATGCTTCTGGCAATAGTTGTAGCTACCTTGCTCTGGAGTGAAATAACGCCGGGAATTTTGATTGCGTTGATTTTGACGATAGGTCATGGAGTAATTGGCTTTATTGATGATTACATAAAAGTCGTGCTAAAGAGAAATCTAGGGCTTACCGCAAGGCAAAAACTGTTGATGCAGTTTTGTTTGGCAGGATTATATCTTTTTTACCTCGAAAACACTCCGGGCCATGATTTTTCCGTATGGGTTCCTGGAACAGGGCTTACAATAGATTTAGGACTCGGTTACTACTTATTTGCATTTTTACTATTGGTTGGAACGACTAATGCCGTCAATCTTACCGATGGGCTTGATGGCTTGGCGAGCAGCGTTACCGTGCCTGTTACTCTAGCTTTTGCTTATGTGGCAATTAATTTAGGTCAGGCTGATCTCGGCGCTTTTGCCATGGCTTTAGCCGGTTCATGCCTGGGATTTTTGTTGTTTAATAAATATCCGGCCAAGGTGTTCATGGGCGACACGGGTTCTTTGGCGCTGGGCGGAGGCATTGCGGCTATTGCTTTACTGACAAAAACAGAACTGCTTTTAGTTATTATAGGTGGAATTTATGTAGTAGAGGCGCTTTCCGTTATTTTACAGGTAACGTACTTTAGAAAAACCGGCGGCAAAAGACTTTTCCGTATGAGTCCAATTCATCACCATTTTGAATTGGGTGGGTGGAAGGAAACAAAGGTGGTCTTTGTCTTTGTTTTCGTTAGCTTTTGTTTGTCATTGCTGGGGGTTCTGCTCTTGTTGATGGGAAATGTCGGTGGAAGGGGTCTTTAAGATGCCGCAAGAAAAATACGTTTTCGTATATGGCGCTGGAATCAGCGGTTGTGGGGTAGCAGAAGTTTTGGCAAAAAAAGGCAAAAGAGTTTTGCTTTTTAATGACCAGGAGAAAACTCTGCCGGAAGAATATCTTGCAACGCTTCAAAAAGGCAATGGCAAATATCTTTGCCACACAAACGCAGAAGAATTTTTAACGGAAACAGATTTATTTGTTGTTTCGCCAGGTATTTCTATGCGCAGCACATTGGTGCAAAAAGCTATTGCTGCCGGTATAGAAGTAGTTGGCGAAGTTGAAGTCGCAGCGCGCTTATATCAAGGCAAGTTAATCGCAATAACAGGAACAAATGGTAAAACCACTACGACTACTCTGGTGGGCGAAATGATTAAAACCTTACCGGTTAGAACTGCCGTAGGGGGAAACATCGGTCAGGCCCTTTCGAAAGAGATGCAAGGGCTCGGGAAGGATGATTGGCTTGCAGCTGAATTATCCAGTTTTCAATTAGAAGGAGTTTCTTCGTTGAAACCTGATGTCGCAGCGATTCTTAATATAACGCCGGATCACCTGGACCGACACGGAACGATGGAAGAATATGCCAGAATAAAGGCTAATATTTTTGCCAAACAAACAGCAGAAGATATTTTGGTTTTGAACTTTGATGATAAAATCGTGGCCGATTTTGCCAAAACAGCAAAGTCGAAAATTTGTTTTGTCAGTCGAAAAAAACAGTTGGAACAGGGTGTATTTTTAGCTGACGGCAACTTTGTTTTAGCTTGGAATGGGCAACGCAAGGTTATTTGCCCGATAAAGGAAATGAAAATTTTTGGCGCACATAACGAAGAGAATGCATTAGTCGCTATTGCCTGTGCTTTCTTTGCTGGTGTGAAAGAAGATAAAATTCGCAACGTTTTAACAACTTTTCAGGGAGTCGAACATCGATTGGAATACGTTACCAGCATAGATGGTGTTCCCTATTATAATGATTCAAAAGCTACTAACCCCGATTCTACAATTAAGGCATTGGAGTCTTTTGAGGGGCATATCATTCTTTTAGCCGGTGGACGGGACAAAAAAACCGATTTAAAAGATATGATGGCGCTTGTTAAAGCTAAGACCGACGCATTGATACTTATGGGTGAAGCCAAAGAGAGATTTTATCAAGAAGCCCGTACGGCAGGCGTTGAAAACATTTATGTAGTGTCTGCCTTTGACGAGGCTGTAAAACTTGCATACGATTTGGCGAGAAAGCCCCAGGTTGTCTTGCTGTCACCTGCTTGTTCCTCGTTCGATATGTTTGATAATTTTCCTCATAGAGGCCGATATTTTAAAGAGCTGGTTAGTAAGTTAGCCAAGTAACCAGTTAGGAGGATCTTGTGAAAATAATAGTATCAGGCGGTGGCACAGGTGGACACATTTATCCGGCTATTACCATTGCCAACCACTTAAAAGAATTGCGACCAGATGCGGAAATAATTTTCGTTGGTACTAAAGAGGGCCTCGAGAGTGACATAGTGTCTCGCTATGGTTACCCTATCGAGTTTATTGAAGTTGCGGGTTTTCAGAGAAAGCTTAGCCTTGATACGATTAAATCGTTTTTCAAGTTATTATCGGGACTTTGGGATGCTTTGAAACTGATCAGGAAGATAAAACCGGATTTAGTGGTTGGAACAGGGGGATATGTTTGCGGTCCCATTTTGTTATTGGCGTCTATTCAAGGCATACCTACCTGCATTCAAGAGCAAAATGCTATGCCTGGGGTTACCAATAAAATACTGGCGCACTTTGTCAAAAAGGTTTTTCTTGGCTATGAGAAAGCCGCGTTATATTTTGGCGGAAGTTCAGAAAAAATTTTCACCGGTAATCCGATCCGCAAAGAAATACTTGAGGCTTCCCGCGAAACAGCAATCGAAAAGTTTAAACTTGACCCGCTGAAAAAAACAATTCTTGTTTCCGGAGGAAGCAGGGGAGCTCGCAGCATAAATGATGCCATGGTATTAGTGGAAAAGGAACTGGCGACTCGTAAGGATGTACAGCTTATACATATTACCGGCGAAACAGGGTATGAAAAATTCACTGAACAGGTTGAAAAAAAGACACTAATGTCTGATAATATAAAAGTATTTCCCTATATGCATGATATGCCGCTGGCTATGGCGGCCGCCGATCTGGCGGTCTTTCGCGCCGGTGCTATTGGTTTGGCAGAGCTGACGGCGCGTGGAATTCCGTCAATTTTGGTGCCTTATCCATATGCTACGGCTAATCATCAGGAATATAATGCCAGGGCTGTTGAAGCCGCAGGTGCGGCACTCTTTATCCGTGACAGGGAATTAACGGGAGAAGTTTTACTTGAAAAAATAGAAGGTTTGTTGGCTGATGAAAGCAGGCTTCAAAAAATGAAGTATGCAGCTAAAGCATTGGGCAAACCTGATGCGGCAAAGGATATTGCGCACAAGGTATTGGCCTTACTGAAAAAGTAAGGAAGAGGAGGTTTCATGGTGTTAGAAGGCATAAAAAGGATACACTTCATCGGCATTGGT
>RZYP01000407.1 GCA_009930275.1 Negativicutes bacterium | reverse complement strand
TCGTTCACGAACAATACAGCAGTGGAGATGGCAGCGTGTGGCAGATATTGTCGCAGTTTGTATTCCAGGGCGTAGATGTTCTCCTCTTCGTTGTAGACCGGTATCACAATTGTGAAACGAAAAGATACCGTAGGATTGTTCTTTTCCTGCATTTTGTTGACTTAATTAATTCGTTAAAAGTAAACATTTTTTTCTTAATCGTTCAGATAAAGCCTATTTTATCATTACATCAATATGGACCTATCTCTGTTAGTGATGGGCTTCAATATTGTTTCAGATGTACCCTGATTCGACTGATGTGATTCACATAAAAATAAGACCCTCAACTGCAGGGATATTTTGTTAGAAAACACTATAGAAATCCGGTTTGATGCATATTCCTGCTCTGATCTGTAGATCTCTACGTTTGTAATCAAGCAGGCTGTCACCTGTGCCGCTATACAATTCCCCGAATATATATTGGTTGAATTTGTCCGAAATCTTAAAACCCGCCGTTAGTTTCAGATTTACGTCTTTCACACTTTTCCTGAGACTGTAGGTGCCTGAGAGCCACCATTGGTTGCCCGATGTCTTGTAGTCAGCTGTAAAATAACCGGTTCCTCTGTAATCATACAAATCGATGTTCTCTTCTTCATTCATGAAAGGGATTATTACCTTAAAACTGACCGCCAGGTTGGATGTGAAAAAATATTTTCCTGATAAACCAAGCCAGTTGGTGCTCCTTGAATCAAGGCTGTCTCTACCGTTGGATTCATGTTCCAACTGCAGGAAGGCTGCACCGGTAAGACGGTTGTCGACAATGATGTATCTCCCCAGTCCGATTCCCGGATTGTAATTGCTGTCCCTGAAGGGAGCAGACTTCTGATAAATATCCCAAAACGACTTTTGTGTATAGGTGAGATAGAGAAATGAGTTGAAGGGTAGCCTGCTTGTGGTAAGCCTGTGTCTGATACTTACCTGAAACCTGGCGTCGGCAGTCTCCCCGTCAATTCTTTTGTTTAGTGGGATGCCGGAGATAAAATAATTATCCTTATAAATCGAAAATGGAGGCAACCCGTCCATCTGGTTAATTATTTCATCCTCTGTGATCGCTAACTCCTGCCACTCTTGTGCCATTTTCGATTTTGCAGTTTCAATAAGTCCTTTAAGCGGCAACACTACTGAATCGGTAGGTGCTGTCATTGACTTAGCTGTTATTTCCTGTGTGAATAAAAGCATCGTCAGGATAAAAGATGACAATAATAGATACTTCATTGTTTTAAAATTGGAATCACATTTTTCTCATCATGTATGGTCAGGTTCTCTCGCATGGAATACAAATTTATTTGTGCAAACTCATCATAAGTTATTGTTGCGATT
>RZYP01000406.1 GCA_009930275.1 Negativicutes bacterium | reverse complement strand
TTTCCTCCTGTTTATGTATTTGTGTTAGAACTAGCATTATACAGGTTCGAGATCTGGCTCATCTCTGTTTGAATTTACACCATTATATGGACATTACTCGTAAATACGGTGCGTTTTGCACAGGCATCACACAGAACGTGGAGGATCTGCTGCAGTCACATACCGCTAGAACAATGCTATCCAATTCAGAGTTTCTGCTGATGCTTAATCAGGCAGGCTCTGACAGATTAGAGCTGGCAAGGCTGCTTAACATATCTGACTCTCAATTGTCGCAGGTTGATAATGCAGAAGCTGGCAAAGGTCTGCTCAAATGCGCCGGTAATATTGTACCCTTCCAGGATAATTTTCCAAAAGACACAGAACTCTACAGCCTAATGACAACGAAATTTGAAGAGAAGAATGGCTGGGTCAAAGTGTAGTTCCGAGGCCCAGCCGAACTTTCGTACAAGATATTACGGAAGGAGGGAGTCTTTTGCCAGATATCAAGATTAAGCCGAAAGGGATTTTGCCAAAAACATTCAAGAAAACAGCTGCAATGCCAAAAGCCTATGGTAGAAAAGAGATGGTTCGTCAGCATAAATGCATGTTGGCAAAAGCAAAGTCTTCCGGTGTTAGCAGCTACGCAGATGAGAAATCAGATAACCCAACAAATGAGGCCAGTGATAGATTTGAAAGCTCAATCAAATCTGCTGGATATAAAGCCGGAAGTCAGTCAATTAGAAGCTTGAAAAAGGTTAAGAAAGTAGCGATAGATACATATAAGAATAGCAACTCAACGGTGAAAACGGCAAAAGCAGCCAAGGCTGGAAACAAGACAGCAAGAACAGCAGTAAAATCCTCGAAAAAGGCTGCTAAGACGATTCAAAGAACTGCTAAAACCACTGTCAAAAGCATAAAGCATACGGCAAAATCAGCAATAAAGGTTACTAAACTATCTGTTAAGGCCATTGTAGCAGCAAGTAAAGCTGTTGTTGCAGCAGTTAAGGGCCTTGTTTCTCTGATCGCGGCTGGTGGCTGGGTAGCTATTGTGATCATAATTGTTGTGGCTCTGCTGGGATGGTTATTATCATCGCCAGCAATATTTCTGAACCTCGAGCCATTAGATCCTAACGTGACGGTTGAGAAAGTCTTGATGCAGCTTGAAGAAAACACGCAAAACAAAATCAGTGACATCATTGATGAGCATGGCGAGGGACGAGAGGTTGTCATTCAATACCCTGACGAAAATAATGACAATCCTCTTAGTCACCTAAATACTGTTTTGGCGGTATAAAGTGCCCCCTATTGTCAAGACACGGATTTTGATTTCATCCGAACACCTTGTTCAGGCTGCGTGATGGGTTGATTGGTTCTGGCAGAAAGCATAGG
>RZYP01000112.1 GCA_009930275.1 Negativicutes bacterium | reverse complement strand
ATGAATTCTCCTGACAATTTCGCCGTCATCGACGCCAGGGATGGTGTTCACTTCATCACCACGTATTCTCCCTATTTCGCCGAAGAACTCATCCATGTCGGCCGTGATCAGTTCAAAGTGGTGGAAACCCGGCATAACCAGGAACTCAAGGCCAAGGGGCGCGAGGATGATCTGCTTCTGGCCTGGCGCACAAGCGGAGAATACTGGAACGCGGAACGCACCGTCGTGGTGACGTACAACCCGCTCACGGCGACTAAGCAGAGATACGCTTTCGAGGCCAAACTGCAAAAGCTCCAGGCCGCGCTGTTCGAGATGCGAGCCAAGGTCCGGGATGACGCTCGCGGATGGACCCAGGAAAGCAAGGTACGTGAGCGTTACGCGCAGATTTGCGAAGACCTGCACCTGCCCAAGGATTTGTACGACCTGAGCTTTGAACGAAAAGACGGGCACATTACCCTGGGATTCCGCAAAAACAATTACCGCATCGGCAGGTATATCGACAGGTTCGGCAAGAATATCCTGATCACGGATCTTGCCGATTGGAGCACTGACGCAATCGTGCAGGCCAGCCTGGACAGGTATCTTGTGGAAGAAGCTTTCCGGCAATCCAAGGATGATGATCTGGTCAGTATGTTCCCGATCCGGCACTGGACCGACTCGAAAATCAGGTGCCATTTCCTGAGCTGCATCATCGCGCTATCATATCTGCGACTCGTTGAACTGAAGCTGGAAGATGCCGGAATCCACATGACCGCACAGCGAGCCATGGAACTGATGCGCACTCTGCATTCTTGTCTGTGCTGGAATGGGGAAAAGGAAAAGGCCTTGCGTATGATCGAGGAGCCATCGCCGGAACAGGCCAAAATCATGGCCGCATTCGGCTACGAAGTGACGCGTGGGGTCTTACAAAAAATCAAGAGCTAATATGCTGTATTGTTTTGAGTAATCAGCTTTTTTGACCAGAAACCTTCGAAACTCCTGTTTAAGGTCAGTCGAAGGGAATTTGGCTGAAAATTGAGGGTCAAACCCGGGGGTCAAACTCGGGGGTCAAGATTGCAAACCCATGGTCTGAAAAAGGGAGCCTGGACTATGCGAAAATCAGCATCTCATTCGAAGCCACTGAGCGTCATAAGTGTACCGCCTATTGCCCCATCTGATCAGATTTCGAAAATCACTCGTCGTAAGAAAAATACATATTCGCCAAATCTGGCCCTTCCGGGTTTTCTGTGGATAACAATATCGGCTAGTTACCAATACTTGTCGAAGTCTTTTCAATCGTAGTTCTTGGATCAATTAGGAAAGCGCTAAATATAACCACCTAAATTTTATATAAAAAGAATTTTTGATGAATTGAACAGCGCCACTTGCACCTAAATGTCTGAAAAATGTTACGCGTTTTTTGAACCTGTCATAATGACAACCATTTGTTTTTATGAGTTTACGCTACCCACAGCAATTCCGGAAGGACCAGTAATCTTTACCTGAAAGGAAAATTTTATTATTTTCGCGCATCTATTCCAAAAAAATTTCGAGTCGGAATAGGGCAATCAGAAGTGCGAATCGGCTTGCAAACTCCATATATTGGCGAAGCAAGGCGGATAGCCACTAAGCTCCGCGTAAGGATGGATGAAATTTTGGACGAAAATGTGCCAGTTAGCCCAGAACATTTACGCAAAGAATTACTTGCTCGGTTCATCAAGGTGCTTGAGCAAGATGAAAAAATTCAGGTTCTTCGACATTTGATGTGGAAATCATTTAGCCACGAAGGCCTGAATCGGATCCGCAATTAGGTAGGCCATGGTGATAACGTTCTCCATCTTACGGTGTCTTTGAATTCTTGCGCTCAGGATTGAGCAGGTCCTGGATGCTTTCGAATCTCGCATTGATGTGTAGGTAATGCCAATGATGAAGGATTCGTAACAGGTGTCTCTCAAAACTGGCTAGCGGACACTCTTTATTGGCTCCAAGGGGATAGTCGGTCGCAAACTCGGAGCATGCTTGAGTTGCCACCTCAATTTATTGACTGATTGCCACTATATATAAAATAAAACTTACTTTCGCCGGAATTTCCATTAAAGAAATAATCGGCTACTTTAGATTTTCGCTCGTCTTCAGTCATTGGCCATGACCTCGGAACATTGGTCGAGTTTGACCAAAATAGTATTTTGCAGAATTCACCCTCCAAGCATTCACTGCTTATGACTTCTTGATAAATTGCCAGATCTTTTTCTCTTTCTTTCTTGATCACAACAAAAGTCATTATTCCTCTTTTTCCAACAACAGACCAATCTTGAGCATATAAACAAGTTGAAAAAAATAGTGTTCCTATAAAAATAATTAGCGATATATTAGACCAAAAAAACATCATGTCCTCCAAATTTAATTTTAATATTTTATTAAATTTCATACATACAACTGTGAATCGTGCTGTAATATTGACCCAATTTGCGCAGAAATCTGTTTCGAAATTTCCATCATTGGGTTCTGGGCGTTGTCTCTGTTTCCTCCTGAATCGCATCATTTGTGGCCTCTGGTGCTGGTGTGAGGATTTCGGATGGTCTGCCTCGTGATATGAGCGCTGGATCCACGAAACGAACATCCTCGATTGTGTAGAAACATCCTGGCAACTGTCGAGTGATCAGATTGAGTAAGCGCTGAAGTTCCTTGCGTGAGACGACGATAAACATGATGTTGACCGGACCCATCGAGCCATGAGCATCCAAAGAGGTCGAGCCAAAACCCGCTTCACGTAATTCTTTTAAAATTGAGGGTCTCCGTTTTTCAGTAATGATGCGGACAATTAAATGTCCCAGTGCAATTTTCTCCTCAATGACCATACCTAACCATGTACCTGCGGAGAATCCCCCCGCCCAAGCCAGATAGGAGACGAAGTTGCTTAGGTTGTTCATGACTTGTGTGATCGCCACCAGCCAGACCAATACTTCCACAAATGCAATGGCTGGTACAATACGACGGTGTCCTCTAAAGATCAGAATGTGACGCATTGTCGCTAGCGATACATCAAGTAGACGAGCTATGAAAATAAGCATAGGTATTATAACCCAACTCCACCAATCGAATTCCATAGAAAACCTCTCTTCACACTAAAATATTAATAAAGTGTATCGTCGTGCGATTTTTTGGACGATTTGTTATGATTAATTAACTTGCTAAGTTTGTGGTATTTTATAGGACGTGATCGCAAAATTGCCAGGATTTTGTATCGTTAGTGTCCAATGATCCATTTCAGGTTGTACGTGTCCTTGAAGTCCAAGAGGGCAGGGAGGAGTCCTTCGACCGTTAATAATCTCTCCGGACTCAAGCCAGATTCCCCTTGAGGTGGCCCGCCCGAATCAATCAGTGGTGCCATTGTATCAAAAAATGTGTATAGATTATTAAGTCGGCCCTCAATTTTACGTCATTTTCAGTGCATGGGTTATGTCCCTCCCAAGCCGTCTCGCATATCTAACCAATGACAATCCAGGACGCGAGGCGTTGATTGCATTTTTTTTTGTGTAGCTTAAAGAACTTAAGCAAAAAGTGAGCGGTTATTTAGTCAGTCCTGAAAAACTCTAAAAACGGCCCATCAGGCACAAGCCTGTACCGCCCGAACATCTGGACGAAAAACGCGCCCCAACAATTTGAGGCACAAAAAATACAGTATCCGGATGAATTTCCGGAAGTTGAAGGCTGCGCAGGCCATGAACAGGTTCACGGAATCGCCGATCTGGCCTTTGAGGTAGTTTCGAAGCATCCTGTGATCGTTCTTGAGATGGCCGATGATTGGCTCGATGGCGGCCCTGCGGCGAAAGCGTGCCCGAGCTTGGCGCTTTTCGTGTTCAGTCTTGGGACCCTTGCCTGATTCTGGGATTTCGATGCGAGTTTCTCCGATCCTGCGCTTGCCTCGGTAGCCACGGTCGCAGATCGCCATGGTCGGCCTTTTGCCGACGATACTCTCGACCTGGGTAAGCACTGCGGGGAGAGTATGGCCATCGAAGGGGTTGTCCGAGAAGGACAGTGCGCCAACGATGATACCGTTGGTCTTGGTCACGGTCACGGATGCCTTGGCGCCGAACTCGTATTTCTTATGTGCCTTACCTTTGCTGATGCAGGAAACGTCTGGCTCATGGAGGCTGTAAATTTTGCCCGTGTCGGAACGCTTTTGGCGCTGAACGCGGTCATAGAGGTCAAGAGACTGCTGGTGAATCTCAAGCGCTTCCGGGGAAAGCTTCCGCCTCATGTCGCGGATCAAAATACCAGCAATAGTCCGCAAACGCCGGATTGCCCGTTGGGCCTCGCCCTGTTTGCGGCCTTTTGACTTGAAACGAATGATCCGCAGCAGCTTCTTGACCTCACGCTGGTAGCTGCGCCGGAGTTTGACGTCTTCCAGTTTGGCCATGATGTGGCATCGCGTCACGATCTTGGTCAGCAGCTTGGTGTCCGTGGGGAAGGTGATGTTCTTTTCTTGGACGGTGGAGTCCACAACAACTTCCTCTTCCTTGGCTTTGTCACCATGGAGGGCCACGGAGACTTCGAAAATTTTGCGCACGCCGTCTTCCCCGATCCGACGTCGAAAATAGGTCAGTTCGGACGGATCGCACGGCAGCTTCCAGTGAAGCGCTGCTGACCGCAGAAGGCCTGGAAGTAGGGATTTTGAACCCAAATCTCGACGACGCGCTCATCGCTCAAGTTTTCAAGCTGCTTGAGGATGAGAAGCCCGACCATCAATCGGACGGGTTTGGCTGGGCGGCCGGATGCAGCATAAAGCGGACGAAAGCTGTCCTCAAAAACCTGCCATGGGATGGCTTTGGCCAACCCCAAAAGGTGGTGTCGAGGATCGAGTTGATCGATCAGATCTGGGCAGAGGAAGCTGCGCTGGCGGTCCGATTTTTTGGGCTGCATCGTTGGCAACCTCGGAGTGATTTCGACCAGAAAAAATGCATTTTCACTGCATAACTGGTTATTTGAAATACATTATCTCCGATTAAATTTCAATAAATTTCAGCATATTGTCATATTTTCAGGGCCGACTATTTAAACATTCCGGCTAGAATCAATCAATATCGTCCGGGCGATATGTACTGAAAATATCAAGAATCGTTTTGTCCAGATATGCTTCTTCTCGGTACTTGAGAAATGCGTAATTGAACGCGCGCGTAATTTCGCTTATTTTTTTATAAGCAGAATTTATATCCTGGGCATACCCACTCAAAATATTACGTCCACTGACCCAGATTTCATTCTTTTCTTCCAGTCGCGAAGAATTTATGAACTTGTCGTCGATTTCCGAAAGTTCTTCTTCCATGCCACTTTGAGCGCTTGAAATCTGCATGAGATGGGAGTTCAGGTAGTGACACATGCCAGCCGCAGTATTTCGCAGTACACGGTTTCTTTGATTTTCCAGCGCTTGCGTGATGTTTGAGGCTATTCCTTCGTAATAGATGATATCTCCGGAATCGCTTTTCTTGGCCCGTGCGGTGATATCGACTTCGATGCATCTTCCAGATTTTGAGTTCAATGTGACGTATTTGTTGGAGATGTGTCCCTTGTCATTGAGTTCGGACATAATTTCGGCAATTGTCGCAGGATCCTCGACAAAGCTGTACACGTTGCTCTGCAACGCTGTTTTTCTGTTTGGCAAGCCAAGCAACTCAATTCCCGCATCATTGATGTCCAGAAACACCCCGTCAGGGGATACGCAAAAGGCCATATCCTTGGTTTTGTGAAAGAAATCCTTGTATTTTCGTTCGCTCTTGTGGAGGTCCCGTATTGCCAGTTTCTGTTCGGTGATATCACGGATCATGTGATCGATGCGTTGAAGTGTCCTTGATTTGCAGTACACGATATACCCTTCGTCGAGTACCCACCTGATTTTACCGTCACTGCGCACAATTCTGTATTCCAGTTCACTGAATTCCAATTCCTGCAGGGAATGGTAAAAGTCCCGGACTTTTTCCCGGTCATCGGGATGGACACGATCAAATAGACTGCTCTCATTGGCGTTCGACAACTGCCTGAGCGGAATTCCGAACAGGAGTTCCGCCGCTGGATTGATCGATAAAATACTGCCATCCGTTGCGCTGAAAGATATGACGACGTCATGCATTGAGTGCAAGATGCTTTCCAGGCGGTCATTAAGTTTCCCGATTTTATCGATGCGTCCATGTTTTGCTGTGACGTCGGTAACGGTCGCCAGTACCAGTGGAGACTCTTCGGATTCCAAAAAAGACATGGTCAGTTCAACGTGCATTTTTTCCGAGGTTTGCATGATTAAAAATTCATGCGATTTTGATTTTTTTTGCGTTTTCAGCACGGTGTCGTATTCGGATTGTATTGTTATCCGTTCAGCACTCGGAAATAATTCAGTAAATTTCTTATCAATCAACGCGTACATATCGCATTTCATGATTTTGCAAAATGAAGGATTGGCGTAAACGACTCGGTCGCTCTGTATAATGACTATTCCTTCATTTAGGTGTTGGATAATTTTGGAGAGATCTATTGACATTTTTCGAATGTTTTTTTCTTCAAATACTTTATTTTTTGGCATATTTATTCCTTTGTGAAGGGGCATTCATATTGCGATACGAGGAGGTTCCTCCAATATGAATGCCCGATTATTTGCAGCCTCATGATTGACTCCCCCGCAAAAACTCATGGTCATGCCACGCATGGCCACAGACCAAAATGGTCCAAAATGGATCGCCGGCGCTGAGTGAAAAATTTCCAGCCTCC
>RZYP01000405.1 GCA_009930275.1 Negativicutes bacterium | reverse complement strand
AACAATAATAACAACAATAATAACAACAATAATAACAACAATAATAACAACAATAATAACAACAATAATAACAACAATAATAACAACAATAATAACAACGGTGGCAATCCTCCGGCTTTCGGGCCTCGCGGCGGTGGCGGCGATCAACCTGGGACTGATGCCGGAACTCTTGGCGCAATGGTTGCACCGAAACCAATCGCAGTTGCTCCTTTCGAAAAACAGTGGGTAATTTACTTCGACTTCGACGAAGATACAATCCGTCCGCAAGACACTGCTATTCTTGATGACGTAGTAAAAATTTATAAAGAACATCAAAAATCCACTATTGCGCTAGTCGGTCATACCGATTCCATAGGCACTGACGAATACAACGTTGATTTGTCCTGGCGCCGTGTCAGAGCTGCTCAAAGCTATCTGTGGGCACATGGAATTGCTGACACTGTAATTACGGTTGCCGCTCATGGCGAAGCTACACCGGCAGCAACGAATGACACTCCTGAAGGCCGCTCGCTGAATCGTCGTGTAACGCTTCACCTGAAACAGCTTTAGCGGAAATAGGTTGGGATTATAAAGCTGTTCAAGTTTATTCAGCATACTAATCTCTAACATATTCGTCTCCCCTATTGAAAGCACCCGGATTAATAATCCGGGTGCTTTCTTTTTTATATTAACAAGATTTTTTGAGCTAATTATTTCACAAATTTGACACGAATAGAAACAAGATGTAAAATGTAATCTGTAGAGTTGTCTGTTTAAACAAATATTCCAAAAAATGCAGCCAAGGTCTTAGCCTATATTTATTAGTGAACCTATAATTTGATAACAGAGCCTTCAAAAAAAAATATAGTTAAGGTGAGTGATCAAATGGAGCAAAAACTATTAACGAAAAGTCTTCTTTGCGTTTTCGCCGTCTTCCTCTTATGGAGCGCTGGACCGGGCGAAAACATTGTAGCTGCTGCAGGCCAAAACATTCAAGAAAATTCCTCCTTCTCCACCCTTTCAGCGTTTACGTCTATGTCCTCAGACCAGCGCCAAGCCTTAAAATTGCTCAATGATGACCGTAAAAAACGCAATTTGGCGCCGTTGCAGTTCAACCCCCAACTGGCCACGCTTGCTGAAAGTTATGCCCGTGACATGATTGACCGAGACTTTTTCTCCCACCGTAATCCGGAAGGGCAAACCCCTTTCGAACGAATGAAAGAAAGACAAATTGATTTTGGCTATGCCGGAGAAAATATTGCCTTTAACGAAAGCGTTTATGCCGCACAACAAGCTTTCATGCATAGTCCGAGCCACAAAGCAAACATTTTAAATCCTCATTATACCCAGGTCGGCATCGGTGTAGTAAAAAGTACAACAGGCAGGGTTTACGT
>RZYP01000404.1 GCA_009930275.1 Negativicutes bacterium | reverse complement strand
ATCCTATTAAAAAAAACTAGAATTGACCGAGTCCTCCTCATTTGAGCTGACCACTGAGCTACTTTTGGTTAGAGCCTTTGAGCGAGGGCTTTGTTTATCTGATTTTAATGAGCTGACTGTAGGAATGATCATTGGCTATATCGTGACATATAACCAAGCCTATAGTAACGATGATAGCCAGGAGAGGGAAGCAACTCAAGTTGACTTTGATGCCTTCTAAAGGTAGGTGAGAATATGGCAAGAGGCAATATCAGAGGAATAACGATTGAAATTGGCGGCAATACGCAAAAACTTCAGGATTCTCTAAAACAAGTTAATGCCAAGTCCAGGGATTTACAAAGTGAACTGAGAGAAGTAGACCGACTTCTAAAACTAGACCCAAAAAACACAGAACTACTCACTCAAAAACAAAAGCTGTTAACGGAAGCAGTCAGCGGAACTAAAGAAAAGCTGGACACCTTAAAGGAAGCAGAAAGGCAGGTTAAAGAACAGTTTGCCCAAGGTAAAGTGGGAGAAGAACAGTATCGGGCCATTCAGAGAGAAGTTGTAAAAACCCAACAAGAGTTAAAGCAATTAGAAAAAGACTTAAATGAGGTTAACAGTAAATGGAAAGCAGCTGCAGATGGGTTATCTGACTTTGGGAAAAAGTCTGAAGACATGGGCAAAAAGCTGCTTCCGGTATCAGCGGTCATAACCGGAGCAGGTGTGGCTTCCACCAAGCTTGCTTCTGATTTTTCCGATGCAATGGCTAAGGTTAGCACCATTGCTGATACGACAAGCGTTCCTTTGGAGACTTTACGAAAAGAGATTCTGGAGCTTTCCAATCAAACAGGAATTTCAGCTAACGAGATTGCCAATAACGTCTATGATGCCATTTCGGCTGGTCAAGATACGGCTGATGCGGTAGCCTTTGTCGCCAATTCCACCAAGCTTGCCAAGGCAGGGTTTGCTGAAGCGGGGCAGTCGTTAGATATCTTAACTACGATTATGAATGCCTATGGCTTGGAGTCTGAGAAGGTTGGGGAAGTGTCCGACATGCTGATTCAGATCCAAAACCGAGGCAAGGTAACAGTAGGCGAACTGTCCTCAGTGATGGGAAAAATTATCCCTACCGCCAATGCATTGGGAATTGGACTGGATCAGGTAGGTGCTGGCTATGCCATATTAACTTCTCGAGGGATAAAGGCAGCAGAGGCCACCACCTATATGAACTCTATGCTGAATGAATTATCAAAGTCCGGAAGTAAATCTGACAAAGAACTTAGGAATTTAACCGGAAAAAGCTTTAGGGAGTTAATCAGTGAAGGAAAATCAGTGACAGACGTTTTGGCGCTTATCAATGAGAATGCCATTAATAACGGGTTATCTTTATCC
>RZYP01000403.1 GCA_009930275.1 Negativicutes bacterium | reverse complement strand
GAACTAATTTGGACTGAGGGTACATTAGGATATGTTACTTTATGCCTATCTTTAGGGAATGTCACAGAAGCAAAACGATTTTTAGATGCAACAATTGATCTTCAAAACTGTAACAACTCCCCCGGTGGCGTTATTTATACGACGAAAACTTATGCTAGTCTTCCATGGGAGTTTCATGTCTGGCCCAGTGTAGTATCTAGCGCATGGTTATATTTGCTAATAGAAAATCCCCATTGCTTGTTTCCCATCGTAACAAGATATCAAAGCTACGCTCACAAGATGCAAGCCTATAAAGAGAGTGATCGGAATAACAGGATTGTGCTTTATGTCTACTCTGACGTTCCCTTCACTTATTTTGTTCCTATTTCAGGAGGAGAGGTTTCTGGAAGACCCTTTGATTGGCGTGTGGACTGGGGAGATGGTACAAGTGGTATTTATGAGGGGGCTTCATCAGTGAGCTCTTCTGAGAATGCACCAAACCATACCTATCCTGCAGGAGAGCATCAGATTACCATTAGGCCAAATGGCGAAAGATTTTCCTGGGCTTCTGCTTTTGGGTATTCTGAGTTTACAGATGCCCCTCACGATAGCTTAGGCAACAAGTATTTATTAGTTGGTGTTGATATGGATATATCCCCCAATATGACTCGGACTGTAGATCAGCTAGAGAATTTCCAGGCACCTGACAATGAATGGACCAAAACCTTTATCAACTGTCGCTTTTTACGAAATATGCATGATACTTCTTTCGTTGGCTGGGAAGGTATCACAACTGTTGGAAACTTTTTTATGATGGGTATGTTCTCATCTTGTCAGCGCTTGCAAATGGGAGAGAAGTTTCAGTTGCCCCAGTCTTTAATAACTGCAGGTAATTTTTTCTGCAGTTATCTGTTTGTAGGTTGTGCTGAGATGAGTATGAATAATATGTTTCAAATGCCACAGAGGCTTCGTACTTCTGGTCATTCATTATTCTCATTTGCCTTTTTCCAGTGTACGAATCTTGTGGTGAATAGTTTGTTTCTATTTCCTAGACTAGATGAGATTCCTGAGCTTGCCTTTAATCAGTCATTTAACGGGATAGGTGCATCACAGCATAGAGAAGCAATGAGCATTATAAACGGGCTAGGGATTCCAGAGGATAATAGATACACGTTCAGTAGCACTTTTAGTGATTACAACAGCCTTCCTGAAGTTTGGAAAGGTGTATAGAAAAGATTTCTTAGGTGCCCGATGACTCAGTTAGAAGTTATTTAAAAGGAGGATAAAGATGAGAGAAATATGGAACTGGACGCAGCTTAGCTTAGCTGCACTAGGTGGATTTTTAGGGTGGTTTTTGGGAGGAGTTGATGGATTTCTGTATGCACTAGTCGCATT
>RZYP01000111.1 GCA_009930275.1 Negativicutes bacterium | reverse complement strand
GCGTTGCTTTTTCTTTTTTGCAAGCTTTACCCTGAAAAGTTTTCCCCCTCTGTAGTCAGCAGAGTAGAAAACATATCAGCGGCGGCCGGCAGGTTAGGAACTAAAGCGGTATCGTTCTTCAGCCTTGATAAAGATGATAAAAAGGTAATATCGGGTACGAAACCGCAGGAGGAAAAAGAAGCCCCTCCTGTCGAAAGTAAAGATGTGACATCTGAAAAAGAAGTTCCGCCAAAAGAGGCCCTGGACCCAAGACCTATACTGGCAATAGTGGTCGATGATGGTGGGAATGCCCTTGATATGGCAAAAAAAGTTGCATCATTTGACTTGCCCATGACATGGGCGATACTTCCCTACACAAAGTACGCCGGAGAGACAGCAGCCATTGCTGGCAAAACCGGAATACCCTACCTGCTGCATCTCCCGATGCAGGCGGAAATAGACAAGGACCCCAAAGAATACCTTGTTGGCGAGGGAATGGACCGGAACAGGATAAAGGATGTTACGGTCAAGGCACTGAACTCGCTTCCTTCGCCTATAGGCATAAACAATCACAGAGGATCCCTTGCGACTTCAAAATGGGACATAATGGTCCCGATCATAGACGTGCTCAAAGAGAGGGAACTCTTGTTCCTCGACAGCAGGACCTCAGGCAAAAGCGTAGCTTATGATGTGGCCAAAGCTGCGGGTATAACAGCATTGCGAAACAGGGGATTCCTCGATGGGACACCTGACAAGGATTCAATAAAGGCAAGGTTCGACCAGGTAGTAAAAACGACACTCAAGAGAGGCGATATGATAGTGATTTGTCATTTCAGGCCGGCTACCCTCCTCTTTCTAGAAAAGTTGAACAAGGAATACACGAAACTTCCGGTCCGGCTGGTCACGCTTCCGGAGATGGCTGAGATGCTGGTGACAAATGAGGATGAAGAATTATGATCACAGGCTCAGAGACGAAAATGGTCATTGGTACTCAGTGGGGCAATGAAGGCAAGGGAAGAATAATTGACTTTATTTCAAACAGGTCCGATGTCGTTGTCCGTTTTCAGGGGTGTTCAAATGGCGGGCGGACAATATTTGCCTGCGGTGAAAAGTTCAGAGTAAATTACATGCCGAGCGGCATACATCATGACGGCAAAAATTGCCTTATCTGTGCTGGTGTCACGCTGGATCTTGAAAAAGTATCAGACGAAATAGAAATGCTGAAAGAAGCCGGAGTCCTCAAAGCCCGTCTGACCATAAGCAAATCATGCCACTTAATACTCGACTATCACAAAAAACTTGATGTACTTGACGGTCGGATATTTGGACACGACAAGAACAGAACAATGGTCGAACAGGGATTCGGACACAGCTGTTCTGACAAGTATCGGAGAATGGGGATAAGGGTAGCCGATCTTCTCCATCCAGACATACTCCACGACAAAATAAAAGAGAACCTCAATGTAAAAAACCAATATTTCACTAAAATTTATGGAGAAAAAACTCTTGACCCAGACGAAATATTTACACAGTGCCTTAGTCTCGGAGAGAGGCTGATACCTTACATAGGGGACCCGGAAGATATTATTGCGGCGGCTGTTTCAAGAAATCTTGGCATACTCTTCGAATCATGCGACGGAGCTCTCAACGATGTCGGACGCGGTCTCTACCCATACGTGATGCCAATATCCTCTTTATCTGCTTCAGCACTTGCGGGGACAGGCCTCAGATGGAATTCACCCATGCGGATAATTGGTGTTGCCAAGGCTTACAATACGAGGAACGACAACGGCCCCTTCGTTACGGAGGAATCGAATGCCGTGGCAGCCTTTATCAGAAACAGGGGAAAAGAATTTTCAGGAGTGACGATGGAGCCAAGGAGAGTGGGATGGCTTGACCTTCCTGCACTAAGATTCGCGGTAAAAGACAACGGAGTTCATGCCCTTGCTCTCACAAAACTTGATGTCCTTACCGGGATCGATGAACTCAAAATTTGTACCGCATATATTGTAGATGGTGAAGAAAAAAAGATGCTCGACCTGGCCAGTAGGGATTCCTGGAAAGCGATCCCTGTCTACAGGAACTTTGAGGGGTGGAAAGAGGACCTCTCTTCATACAATGATTTCAAAACAATGCCGATACAGGCACAGGAGTATATAAATTTTATTGAAGAAGAGGCCGGAGTTCCGGTAATTTGGGTCGGAGTGGGAGCGGACTGGGGAAAGGCTCTCTTCATCAGAAGGTAAGTAAGGTCAGAAAAATAGATTTCAAGAACTGTTGACATGTCAGGCGAAATCGGTATAATAGCTAACGTTGTTGCAGATGCGGTACGACTTAGCGAAGCGGGCGGATAGCTCAGCGGGAGAGCACCTGCCTTACACGCAGGGGGTCGTAGGTTCGAAACCTATTCCGCCCACCAAACAACTGAAAAAGTGGAGCTGTAGCTCAATTGGTCAGAGCGCCGGCCTGTCACGCCGGAGGTCGCGGGTTCAAGTCCCGTCAGCTCCGCCACTTTTTAACGCCACTGAGATGGCGGGATAGCTCAGTAGGTAGAGCAACGGACTGAAAATCCGTGTGTCCCCAGTTCAATTCTGGGTCCCGCCACCAGTAACTTATAAAACTATATTGCGGAAGTAGCTCAGTGGTAGAGCACAACCTTGCCAAGGTTGGGGTCGCGGGTCCGAATCCCGTCTTCCGCTCCAGAGATATCAACGGTTCGTAGGTTTTCACCTACGGGCCGTTTTTTATTTTACTCATATTTTACTCACCTCACATCATACTGACACTCCAAAAATCATAACTTCACAAAAAAGCCTCAGTAAAAATACGTATTTTGTATGAAAATCATGTTTTTCTTGAGTTTTTTTGTTGTTTAACAATATTCGTTTTCGTATACTAGATGTTGAAAAGTACTGAATGGCTCTTGGAGACAATTGGGGGAATAATAATGAACCTAAAAAAAGACGAAAACGCAAAGAAATTGATATGGCTTGATGAGAAAAAGGCAGCAGAACATTTGTCATTAAGCGTATGGACACTAAGGGGCTGGAGGCGGTTGGGAAAAATAATCACAAAAAGAGGTACAGAAACTCCACCGCCATATTATCGCAGAGGTGGAAAGATCTTTTACAGAGCGGATGAACTTGACGACTGGCTTATGCAAGGTGCTCAGTGACATATCCCTATTATTGTCTGTATGAGTTTTATAGTTTTATCTTGATGCTTTTGTGGCAATATAGCAGTATAAAACAAAGTAAAAGCCTGAATATTTATAATTTATAACTGAATTTGAAAATCGCTATATTTCTTGTTGTTTAGCAATATTTTTTAATACAATGACATTGGATAGATAAATCAACAGAAATGAATAAATAAATAAAAAATAATATAGAGGGTACTTGTTTAGCAGTTTTAAAATTCTATATAATATGACTATGATGCATTAAAAGTCTATTGAATGATATATATGTTTATTTAAAGTGATTTTAAAAATATTATTCTAGTTGATTTGTTAAAAGGACTTGTTTAATTGTTTTTAAATTTTGTATAATAAAAAGTGAAGAGATGATGAATAAAAATAATATAAAAGCTTATTTAAAATATATCAAATTATACCGACGAAAGTAACTTAAATATTGACATGCTATGAAAAATATTCAACTTAATGGCAACAGAACCTAAAATTAAATCTGTGGAGGAATCTACTATGACTAAGAAAAACGTAAGCGAAGAACTGGTAGATAAGATTGTAAAGATTTATCAGGCGAAAGAGGTAAGAGAGAAAGATGTAAAAGAAATAAAAGATCTCATTGATCGTGGCGCAAACGTCAATACCTACATCAACGAATATGGAACCACTTTGCTTCATTGTGCAGTTTTTAAGGATATTTCTCCTTCAAGACTAACGGAGAAAGTAGTTAAGATGATCATTAAAGCAGGTTTTCAAGTAAACGCCACTAACTGTCAAGGTGAGCCATCATTATTCTATGCCGTGGATACTGGAAACGGAGCTTTTGTGAAACAGATTCTTGATGCTGGTGCAGATGTTAATCTACAGAGTCAGACAGGCTGCACAGCGCTTTATGTTGCAGTAAAAATGCGAAACATAAAGATAGCTAAACAGTTAATAAAAAACGGTGCCGATTTAAATACACAAGATAGGATTGATCGTGATACCCCTATACATCTTGCTGTAAAGAATAACGATGTCCGTATGGTAAAACTGTTGCTAAAATCTAAAGCCAAAGCGGATATCAAGGACTACTATTGTTATAACCCGTTGCTCACCGCAGTTTGTAACAATAATAAGGCGATAGTTAAACTGCTTGTAAAGAACCGAGCAAAAATAGAGATTGCATCAGGATTTAACTGTACACCACTATTCATAGCCGTTGATTTAAACAAGAAAGCTATAACGAAAGTGCTTTTAGAGAAAGGAGCCAAAGTGAACAAACTGGGTGGTTTAGAAGGAAACACACCACTGCATGCGGCTGTAAAAAACAGGAATCTTGCTATAGTAAAATTGCTTGTCGATGCGAAAGCAAATTTAAAAAAGAAAAATTGGGTTGGCATGACTCCGCTGCATATGGCGGCAGAAAGCGGTCAGTGCAAACTTGCGAAACTGCTCGTACAAAACGGCGCAGATCCTAGTATCAAAGATAAGGAAGGTAAGACCCCGCTGCATTTAGCAATCGAAAACAGCAGGGAAAAGTTGACTGGATATCTCCTTGGAATCGGTGCAGATGAATATATTCCATATAAAAATAGGTATAAGCTGTTGTATTTGGCCGCTCATAAAGGTAACCAAAGAATCATTAAAGTATTATTGAGTAAGGGATATGACCTTACCAAAAGATACTCCCGTGGTGTCACAGCCCTTAATATATTGTTTTTTAAGGGTCATGCAGATATTTTGATCGACTTTTTTAAAAACGCAGAAATAATTAATAGACACATTGGTTATATCAACAGTTACCTTGATATTTTGAAAACTTATCATCCTGAAGCCTATGACAAATTCAACCACCACATTGAGCGGTTGCTGGGAGAAGAGACGCTCAACAGTGCGGATAAGAGAAAGTCTCTCGCCACTGGCTACGAACACGATATTTAAGCACTCCAAAGGGGCAGAGAAGTAGCCCTCTGCCCCTTTACAGTTTTCATCGAAAATCATAATTTTTTATATTCCATTTAATCCTTATCTGGTACCTCGACATTTTTTTTTTTGAGGGGTTTAAGGATAATTTCAAGGAGGATGAAAAATATGGCAGGATATTGCGGGTTTTCTATGAGTAACAATGCCTTTGAGGCATACGAATCCGGGGAAAAACCGAAATCAAAGTGGACAAAAAGGGAAATCATTGAGGAAATCAAACGACAGCTAGAAGATGATGAGACTGAGTTAAATGTCTCGCTGTCGGATATTGAGAAGATGCCTGTTGAAGCGTTGAGGTATCTGGCCTTGTCAAAGACAGGATGGCATCACACTTCCGAATACTATAACAAAACGTACTTCTATGAGGTTGACGCCAGCGAAATCACTGAATCGGATATAGAAAACTGGAGACCCCCAGAAAAAATAACACAGACAGAGCGCAGGGCCAAAGTTCGATACACAGAGTGGTGGGGGAGCAGGAATTATCCTCGTAGACAGGAAATTGAAGAATGTGGTGTCATAAAGGACAACTGGTTTTACCCTGACAAAGGATTGGGGAAAAATGATATACACGGCAAATGGTTTGAAATTATCGAATACGAGGAAAAAAATTATTCTTCATCTGTGTTCCTGAGATCGCGGCCAATACTGCCTGGGCTGCCAGTCGGATGTACATACCTATGGACAGGATGTGGGCCGGATGTACATACCTATGGCCAGGATGTGGAACGAGAAGCGCACAAGCATGGAGACGATCACTCCGGAGGACGTCGCTGAAATGCTCCCTATATCCTTCACGCAGAACGACAACGAATCCATGGGAATGTATTCTCAGGCGAGAGGAGAAGCAGATGCCGGTTATCTTGATAATGTCATTGAAAAGGCTAAACAGATAGACAAAAAAGATTATGGCGTTGATGTAAGGATGAACGGGTGGGCTTTGATCAGCGAGATTTATGATTCAATTTTGATGGAAGAAATTCAGGCAGAGCATGATTTGCTTTTGTCGGATGAATTAAAGCTCAGGGAATATATAGAATGGCTTGATGATATCGAAGAGCTGGCTGGAGATATGCCGGTAGACGAATGGATCAAAACAGATGATGCTCGCAGATATGTATGTGACCCGCGAATCAGCTTTGAAAGCCGTAAACAATGCGACCCCAATGAAGAAAGTATCATAGATGAAGCATGGAAAATAATGAATAATGCTGTCAATGAATATATTGCTGACAAGATGAAACTCTTTGAGGAGATAGCGGAATCACAGGGGTTTGCAGTCATTGACGAAGAGGAGAGCAGGTTATCTAACAGTCAGTACTTATCAATGACTCACACGCATAACATCGATGAGTATGGAGACCTAATTGACGAGGATAAGGTTTATAAGGTACGTTTTTCGGATCATGAAGATATGCATGGCGGCAATGACCTTAATCTATCTTTTGAAGACAGCGCAGAAGAAAATGCTATTGAGCTTTATGAATTTCTTAAGAGTAAAAAACGGAAGACAAATATTTTATCAGGCATTGCCGGCAAATATCCAGTCTCAAATACAAGCCGAGTTTGAAAAGAACGTAGACGCAGTTGTGAGCGGGGCATATAAAAGGCCTTGCTGGCAGTTGCCAATAACTACA
>RZYP01000402.1 GCA_009930275.1 Negativicutes bacterium | reverse complement strand
AATAGTGACCACTCCGGGTTGCCCTGCATCCCGCACAATGTCGGCTTCCCGGGCATGGAGTTTGGCGTTAAGCACATTGTGGTCAATTTGTTTCCGTTGCAACATGCGGCTGAGTAACTCGGAAGTCTCTACTGAGGTAGTCCCCACCAGTACCGGACGTTTCTTTTTTACCAGATTCTCAATCTCGTCGATCACCGCATTAAATTTTTCCCGTTTGGTTTTATATACCAAATCTTCCCGGTCGTCGCGTGCAATCGGGCGGTTGGTTGGGATTACTACCACATCGAGTTTGTAAATATCCCAGAATTCTCCAGCTTCTGTTTCTGCTGTGCCGGTCATGCCCGATAGCTTGCTGTACATACGAAAATAATTCTGCAGCGTGATGGTGGCATAAGTTTGGGTTGCGGCTTCAACTTTTACATTTTCTTTCGCTTCGATTGCCTGATGCAGGCCATCGGAATAACGCCGGCCTTCCATAATACGCCCGGTTTGTTCATCTACAATTTTGATTTTATTTTCAATGATCACATATTCTACATCTTTTTCAAAAAGCGTATAAGCTTTAAGTAGTTGATTTACAGTATGTACTCGTTCTGATTTTAGCGCAAACTCGTTGAGGAGTTCATTTTTTTTCTGATTTCGATCCTGTTCTGACAATTCGGATTTTTCCAATATGGCGATTTCAGCCCCTACATCCGGAATGTAATAAAATGCCTCATCATTTACCATCGTATTCATTAATTCAATTCCTTTTTCCGTTGGGTCGATGGAGTTAGCTTTTTCATCGATAACAAAATAGAGATCTTCATCGATGATGTGCATATGTTTTCCCTGTTCAGCCAGATAAAAATTTTCTGTTTTCTGCAGTAGCGTGCGTATTCCCGGTTCACTGAGGAATTTAATGAGGGCTTTGTTTTTCGGCAACCCACGGTAGGCGCGAAGAAGGAGTTCGCCTCCCTTTTTTTCCTGTTCTGAGGTGGGGTTATTGGTCAGAATTTGTTTCGATTCTGCGAGCAGCTTTGTTACCAGTGTTTTCTGGTTGTTATACAGTTTTTCAACGATGGGTTTATACTGGTCAAATTCCTGTTGTTCTCCTTTAGGTGTAGGGCCAGAGATGATCAATGGAGTCCGTGCATCATCAATAAGCACAGAGTCAACCTCATCAACAATGGCGAAATTATGCTTACGTTGCACCAGCTCATTGGGGTCGCCGGTCATGTTGTCACGCAGGTAATCGAAGCCAAATTCGTTATTCGTCCCAAAAGTTATATCGCTGTTATAGGCTTTTCTCCGGGCTTCGGAGTTGGGTTGGTGTTTATCAATACAATCAACGGAGAGGCCATGGAACTGATAAATCATTCCCATCCATTCCTGTCTC
>RZYP01000401.1 GCA_009930275.1 Negativicutes bacterium | reverse complement strand
AATGTTGCAGAACTTGTGATAATGTTGCAAAGCTTGTGCTAAAACAGCCAAAAAACGACCCCAAAAACATCATTTTACCCTGTCTGAATCTGGACAAAAACCACTTTGTGAAAGTTTTCGATATGTGGGAGTTTGCATTGGATTTTGCCGTTTTCGCAATATTTCGTTATTTGCCGGCAATTTCTCTTTTTCCTGCCGATCCTCAATATCGAAAAAATCGCTATTGTTTACTGGCTGTTTGCTTCCAGGAGTATAAAATTGACCCCTAAAGAGAGGGTTCTTCAATCTCTTCCTGGACAGAACTGCCCGCTTTTTCCCTTCTCTTTATAATTGTTTCTTCCGTCACTATATTGACCACGGGTCTTTCACAGACAATTTTCCCACTCTTCAGTATTTTAGCCTTTTCTTCCTCACTCATCTCTGAAGGGAGCATCTCGGCTGCCCTTTCTATATCTACAGTTTTTTTCTCTGAAAGGAAAAAACTGAGGGTTCCCTTGATATTTCCGTCGTCATAGACAAAACGTGTCTGAAACAGCTCTTCTTTGAGCTTTTCAAGAGCTTCCCCCAGAATCTTATCTATGGTTTTTTTGTATTCAGCTTCAAGTTTCTTTATCTCCTGATGCAGGTCAAGATATGTGTGCGTAAGATCCGGAAGTTCAGCATCCGCAATGTAATTTATGAAACTTGTAAAGGAAAGAGCAGTTTTTTCGACCCAGTTAGGGGCAAAACGCAGTGTCGTCCCTATCTCTGTTTTTTCATTATATATCCCCTTTTTAAAAGCCTCGTCCATAAGTCCCATATCCTCAAGATATTTTGCATAGACCTTTTCCTCGAACCTATCGGCGGTATACGGCGGACGTATGGTGATATAAATCCCGTTGCCGAGTTCCTTCTCCATGTATTCAGAAACGCCCGAAATATCACCGAGCTTCCCTGTTACTCCTTTAAGCACCAGGTCTTTCTGTTCCTTCATTACCCTGATATCTGCCTTAAGACTAAACGCCTTTCCCACCATAGCGGATATTCCGTCCACGGTATCCTTATTACAAATAAAATCCTTCTTTTTTACCTTTGCGGCCATAATGACCCCTCCTTAATTATTTATATTGCTGTTTAATTTATAATATATCTGTTTATTTTTTACATCCCTTGTTTACTGTTATACGTTTGAGTATATTAATAATTGACAAAGGGAGATGTTGAATGAAATACAGAGATCATATGAACCTCGGTGCGCTTATATATCTGCCGTTTTTATCAAAAGCTTATGCCGGAATGCTGCCGGCAAGCCTTGAATTTATATTGCCTTTTTTCAGGGTTTTCAGGTTTGGAGGGTCATGGGTATACGGAGCTGCGGTCTACCTTTTTTTCTCAATCGG
>RZYP01000400.1 GCA_009930275.1 Negativicutes bacterium | reverse complement strand
ATCTGAGTCGGCAGAATCAAAAATACGAAAAGCAACACTTGCTCCATCCTGCGAAAGGGTAGCATTCATCAAATAGTCGGAATTCGCTACATTTTTGGGTGGATAGAAAGACTGGGTTTCTCCAGTTGCCATAGAATAAATATGGAACAGACTGTTTTTCACAAACCCAATCTCTCCATGGCCACTAAAACTGATATAACGGCCATTTCCGATTAACTGTGGTTCGTTCAAAAGGAGCGAATTAATATAAATATTGGAAGAGCCATCAACGTAAGCATAAATGAACCCATCGGGTCCGATAACTGCCTCCACTGCATGGGGAATGGGAAATACCATGCGTTCCCGGTCACGAAAGTTCAGATAGTAATAGCCTGTTTTACTCCAGCCGATAATAAAGACACGCCCATCGGAGGAGACGGAAAAAAAATCAGCCGGGGCACCTTTGAAGGAATCGAAACCCACATCGGTTCCATTAAACCCATACTTTACCTGCGGAGGCGGGCTTCCCAACAACATGGCAGGATCAGCCTGCATAATGGCATGATCGACGGAATCGTTGCCGCTTTCCAATAAAACCTGGTAATAAATGACATCGGCATCATCGAGCCCCAGGGCATAAACACTTCCTTGGCCAGAAGGTCCGCTGGTGAGGGTAACTTGTTCGATTTCGGCCGAATACGACAACGGACGGCGGTAAATATGCGCTTCATAACCATTGGAAGGTTCACCAGCGAAAAAGACAGCCGAATTAGAAGCATTAATGGCCATTTGCTTACTAAATACGGCCACATCCGGGTCGCTAAAACGATACGTTACTTCGAGATAAGGATAAAGAATATCGGCAGGATCTTCAGGCTTGATGCAGCATAGAAAGGAAAACGAGACTAAAATGAGGGCAAACACAGCTACTCGCATACTTTTTTTTGTGTAAAAATACTATTGTTTCAGCACTTGAAGATAAAAACGGGAAAATCTGACTATATTTCTATATTTTTGTAAAAAATTAACCAAAAGACATGAAAAAAAAACTAACACTCATTTTTGTTCTGGCAATAGCTGCAGTGACTTCCTATAGTCAACCCTTTGCCAAAAACGACCATCTGGCATCGCTTCAGATTGGTTTAGGGGGAAACATTTACAATGATTACAATTACCATATGTTAATTCCTCCGATGGGTCTCCAGTATGAGGTTATCATCACCGACATGATTGGGATTGGAAACATTGGCGTTGGAGGATATGGCCTCTTTTCTGCGCGTATCTATGATTTTAACAACGCGGATTACACCAATACCCGGTATCACATTACAGTAGGCGCACGCGGGTACTATCATTTTGCCCTGGCAGATTTTATGGACGACCCGGTTTTTAATAAGGTAG
>RZYP01000399.1 GCA_009930275.1 Negativicutes bacterium | reverse complement strand
ATTTGATTGGATCATTTGGGTGTCGTGAAAATACGATTTGATAAATGCAATGGAAGAGAACGGGTTATCGGTAAACATAAAATGACCGGCATGGGGTATTGTTTTTATAATCGCTTTATTATTAAGTGATTGGCGAAGTTCGTTTTTTTTCTTTTCGGAAAAGTACGGGTTGCATTCCCCAAAAAGAAGTAACACTGTATTCCTAAAACGCTGATGACCCACCGTGAAATCAAGAAAGAAGCCTTTGTCGGGATGATAAATGGATTCCATAAGTGTATGGGCAGCGAGTGCACCCGGACGTTTTACCGGAAATCCATGAAAAGTTGTTGTATTACAGGTAAATTGTGCAAAATAGTTATCCGGCCTTTTTAGCGTTTGGAGCATTTCCCGATCTATTTTATCCCACGGGGTGGTACCTGATGCTTTCTGTGTCAGAAGATTTGTACAAAGGAGGCCTGCTGCAGGTATAGTATCTGTAATCGGTGGTTTCAGGTACTGTGGCTCGGCTAAGACCGCATAGGCCACTTTGTCAGGATGTTGCCCCAGATAGGCAGTCACAAGCATTGCTCCGAAACCATGCCCTACAAGATTAACCCGGCGATTATTACTGAAGTGGTCAACCAGGGCATCAAGATCGTCCAGGCTTGAAGCAAGTGAAATTTTATTTTTGGGATACCGGGGCGACAATCCACACCCCGATTGATCGTAAAGTACTACAAAATATTCATCGCTCAGATTGGCCAATGGCAGCATCGACTCATAGTCCCAGCCCGGGCCACCATGTACAGCAATTACCGTTGGATTTATGGGGTTGCCAAAAGTTTCGGTATGAAACTGTTTTCCGTTAACAGTAACTGATGGTAATTCCGGGTTATCACTGAGGGTGGCTGGAAGTGGTGTTTTTTCCCTGCAGGAAAAGAACAGAAGGGTACATCCAATTATTCCCATTAACGTAATAGTCCAGCGGATGCTTTGTTTTTTCATACTGTAATATGTTAGATTTCAATGGATTCATGTTGCTTACTGATTCTTTCTTCCCGTTTCAACGGCGAATCAACAGGCCGGTTCCATATCCGCAAAGATAAAGCCATCAGGGGAGAAGCACAACCTGGCCTTTCCTTATTATTTGCCTTTGTCTGAGGTTTATTGATAGTCGTAAATATATCCTTCAATGCGGATACGATGTACACTTTGACTATACCCTCCGAAAAATCCGATACCGTTGGAAACATTGGAAAACACCGGAACAGGTTCAGCGAAGAAATTATCACTGTTTTGTTCGTGCATTGTTCGTGATTTTATATAGGTGAAATAATCTTCTGAAAGGTTTTCGAGATAAAAATTTAATATATAATAACTTTCTTCATAGGCATCATAGAAC
>RZYP01000398.1 GCA_009930275.1 Negativicutes bacterium | reverse complement strand
ATGGTCGAAAGTATTTGACTGAACAGACTCGCTGCCTTTATCATTTGGTTTGCCCCCTTTTTTTGTTTTGAGATCTTTTTGTGTTGGCAAACCAATGATTTCTCAAAGCCGGGGGGCTTTTTAATTTTTCAGAAACCTATTTTGGACAAGAGTGCTCAGTAACATAAATAACTAAATTGCGCCCCCCAGACATCCAGCCTACACATCAAAAAAAGTAGAGTTACGAGGGGATTATTCTATAAATTTTCTGACATTAACAAGGTTTGTTGAAAGCCATGCTATCAAATATACCCGCAATCAAAATGATGAAGGCCGTTAACGCTCCAACCTAACTGCCCAAACACATGTAAAGCCTGATTATTCCTTTTATCGCACCTAGGCCCAAACCAAATTTGTGGAATAACGCACCACAAGTGCCTTTCATCTTCATCTACAAAATCACACTCTACATAGGGAATAATGAGGCCGTTTGCCACCCTTGTCCGAACCTGACTCATTTGGACACTAATTACCAGCCTAACCTCTTGTTCCTCCTTAAAAACTGGATTCTTAATTTTGAGAAACTCTCCATAGAGATTTACTAAGGGTAACGGGTTCTTGTCTATAAGGCTCCAGAAACTATTCAGTGCACCATCGGCCTCTATGTACATCTTTATTAGTGTTTGTATATCTTCGTCACGTCGATGAATAAGATTTTCAAGACAGTTCTCATGGTCATTATAAATACAATCCACCAGAAGACGTACGTTTTTTTCTCCATAGCCCGAAAGACTTTTGCGAAAAAAACCCACGGCTGTTCCACGACCATCATCTCCATAAGCACGCCATTGGCTAAGAACTTGGGGAGAGCGCGACAATGAGAAAACACAGTGAGCTCGGGAGAAATTGTACCAGTCAAAGGCACATGATAGCGCCTTCTTCGCATTTCCATCAAACTTATTTATAAAAATGTCAATAGCATTAATCAGCTCCTTTTGATCATTAAGAAAACGACAGTCACTTGCCCAAACATTGCGAGAAGTGAGGATTCCATTGAGGGCAGAAATACTCGTGTAGTGATACAATACATCTTCTTCGTCCATGTTTTAACTCCTTTTTAGATAGAAATAAAACCAGTCAACAACTCTGACACATCGCCTCTCAGTAATACAAAAATAACGAGAATTTCAGCAGCCTATTCAGCTAAACGTATTTTATGATGTGTAGTTATAAACCTCCTCACCCCCGCCGCATGCACGACTGCAGGTCGTTCGACGTGTACGCCAGGTGCGCGGCCAGGGCTTCCAGCGCGGCGTCGAGGGTGCGCGCCGCGACGGCGTCGAGGATGGCTCGGTGCTGCCGCTGCGACTCGTCCCTCATGGAGGCGAGGTGGAGGCGGATG
>RZYP01000397.1 GCA_009930275.1 Negativicutes bacterium | reverse complement strand
ATTTCTACTTTGCGAATACGGATGTCTGGTTGACCAGGCTTTCCGTAGTCTTTGTAATGAGCAATGACAGGATAAACCCCATCACCGAAACCAGAAGAGAAGGCAACAGCTGATGAGTTTCCAAGCTCACCGGCTTGCTCTTCACTAAGTGTTAATTGACAGGCACTTGAGTAAGAGAGTGGCTCTTTGCTTGGTTGATCAAAGTCATCATCTTTCCATCGACCTAGATAACAAGGATCGATTACCAAGAGTTGACCTGAATCAACACCGACTGAGCCGATTTCTTTCTTGAAACTTTTCATATAATTAAAAGCCTAGTGTCAGTTTTAATAACTGATTTCACATCGGCCTGATTAATTTAGTTGCCATACTTGCGATAGCAATTGTCAATAGCATCAGCCTTATCTTCTTTAGCATCATCCCAGAATCTGGTTGCTGCTGTTACACCCTTAGGATCATTGCGTTTTCCTGTGCCATTAAGTTCCATGAAGTCCCAGTAACTATCTTCAGCTGCTTCAATGCATGATGAGATCATTAATTGATTGAAAGATTTGTCAGCTTCAGCTTTTCTGTCTTGTTCCTTTTGGTAATCAAGAGCATCTTGTTTGACTTGGAGTTCCATTCTTTGTTGTCTTTCAATAGAGCTTTGTTTAGCTGATTGAGACAATACGATTGAACCTCCAATTATTAAAGCAACGATTCCTACACTTGATAGAATTAAGATTTCTTTTTTCATAAGATTATTGTTATCCAGAACTAAAGTGTCTGGTTTATTCTACAGCATCGAAGCCGCTGTAAGCTTCTGGTTGGACATGGCCAGCATCGATATAACAAACTGGGCACATTCCAACGTCATCTGGATCTTCAAACTCTTGACCACAGCTTCCACATTTTACAATGGGGTAAGCACTGGTCTTTTCTGCAATAGTAGAAGCGAGAGATAAGTTTGTTTCAGATTCAAGTTCTTCAAGGAATAATTGTTTCGCTTCTTCAGCATTACTTGCTTCGAGTTCATGTTCTATAAAAGTACGAACTATAAATTTAGGCATAGATTAATTATTATATTCATTAGTTGGTTCATCTAAAACTAAGTCTACTTTATAGATATAGATTCGAGCAGGCTGCTTTGGGAAGTAGTCAGACTCTGGATCTCCGAAGAGAATCTGGTCGTAGTCTTCCTTGCTTTGAATCTCTTTTGCGATAGCAAGAGCTTCTTCCTTAGAAGTGCAAGCAGCATACCAGAAGTTGTTTGAACCGATTACTAGATATTTAATCATAGGTTTAAGGCCTTGTAAGGGCCGCTAGTGAATTAGAATGGGAGAGAGGACTTATCTGTCCTAGAAACAGACAAGCCCTCAATTTACCCCATTGTAGCCCCTAGGA
>RZYP01000110.1 GCA_009930275.1 Negativicutes bacterium | reverse complement strand
GTAAGACCAGCCATTCTGGAAAGCACTATGATCATACCAACAATTCTTGGTATGCGCATATTCCGTCTTCAATTCCCACGCACCGTCTTTGCTCAGCTGCGGAAAATATAAGCCTATCCGTTCTGCAGTCTTGGAAGGCAGATAACCAGCCTGGTCTTCGCCGTAAAGCTCGCCATAGACCTGCACGCCCGGGAAACGATAACGGAAGTCAAAACCCGCAATATCGTTCCAAAGATCGTCATCATCAGCATTCTTGCCCACCAGCCAATCACCCCAGTCAGACATGGAGAGACCATTACCATCACCGCCCAGCATTGATACTCTGGTCAGTCCGAAAGTGAAATTAGCAGAAGGGACAAAATCCGAGCGAATGCCCAAGAGTCCAGCGTTGTTATAATCAAGAGTATCGCCGTTCGCCATTGCCTTGCTGACGCGATTACCTTCTAATTCGCTATAGAAAACATTGATGTTCGTAGTACCGAGGAACTTAAAGAAGCCGCCAATCTTCTGTGGTTCGAGGAAATTGACCTTCGCCATGGTCAGCGGAGTCATATCGTCGCCCAAAAGAAGGCTGCCTGCAGCACCCTGTCCCCAGAAAAGCCGCTGCTTGCCGACTTCCACACCGAAAGCGCCGACTCTGGTCTTGATATAACCCTCGGTCAGACTGGCCTTGCCGTTTTGATCCTCATCATAGCTGAATCTCGGGGTCAAAGAAAGAACAGTCTCATTGCCGATACGTCCAGACAATTCCGCACCCAGAATAACGTTGCCATCAGCCCCGTAGCGATGGCCATTACTGCGGTTATTAAGCGGCTGCCATTCAGCAGGTATCTTGTGCGCAGCACTATTGTAGCCGTAAGTGCTCTGATCAGCATCGGCATAAGCGAATTCAAGGCTCACTTCACGCAGCTTGAAATCTTCCGCTTTGCCTGTACCATTCAGCTCAGCAATTTCCGGTGCCAGTTCTTTTTCAAGTTGTTTGAGATACGAAGCAAGATAGGCAGGCATAGGTTTGGTCGCAGCAAGCTTCTTGGCTTCCAACGTCCACTTCGCCATATCCAGACGACTGTAAGGTTTAGCACCCGTCGGCATTGAGCTCAGATAACCCATACCGCTGAGTTTTTCGATGTATCCATAACAAACACTGGATAAAGGAACATTGCCTGTGACCTTCGGTGCTGCCGCATATGCGACATTAGCCCCCAGCATGCAGGCAACGAAGGCAACAGAAACTGCTTTTTTCATATAATCCCCTCCAAAATTTAAATCAACTTTTCCTTTAGTCTTACTATTTATATTGCCTTATATTAAGGCTACTATATCTTGCTGCTCACGGTAAATCGAAACAGAAAAATATGCTAGGACAATCGGAGACGTTCTTTTTTTTAATCATGTCATTTATTTAATGTTTCAACAGCCCATAAAGGCAAGTTCAAAAGCCATTCTTCCTGCCGGTAATCGCTCATACTAGTTCTGATTGCTTTGTTAGGCTTGAACTTTTCACAATAAGTCTTAAGGCTTTTAGCCTTCAAATTTGTTTCAGCCTTTACTTCTATTGGTATCACATCAGTACCATTATCCACCAAAAAATCCATTTCCGCGCTACCGCGGTCATTGGTCCAATAATAGGTTGCCAAATTCTTAAGGGTTTTGAGCTGCTGCAAAACATATTGTTCGGTCAGCGCTCCCTTGAATTCCTTAAAAAGTTCGTTTCCCGAAAGCAAAACTGTTTGATTAAGCTGCACCATACAGGAAAGCAATCCGACATCAAGTACGAACAACTTAAACGCCTTCAAATCCTCATACGCTTTCAGAGGTATATGCGGTGCTGTTACCCGCTGGACTTTATGCACAAGACCACAATCACTAAGCCACATAAGTGCGAGCTCATAATCCTTGGCCCTAGCGCCCTCTTTGATAATGCCATAAATAAACTTTTTGCTTTCCTTAGTAAGTTGTGCTGGAATGCTGTTCCAAATCATACGTATACGAGGAACAATTTCATTAGGCGCATGTTTAGAAAAATCTTGTTCGTAAGCGTCCAAAATTCGTTGCTGAATTTCACGCGCCTCCTTAAAATCCTTATGAGCGGTAAAGTTTTTTACCACTTCCGGCATACCACCTACGTAGTAGTAATATTTAAGATGTTCGATATATTCTTGTTTAAAGGCAGTAGCCATGTCAAAATCCTGCTTTTCCAATAATTCAGCAAACCGTTCTTTACCCATAGCACTCATGAATTCAGAAAAGGACAGAGGATACAAATCTAAAAACTCAACTTTGCCAACCGGAAATGATGTCCCGCTGTGAAGCGCAACTCCCAGTAAAGACCCAGCACAGGCAATCTGGTACTCAGGCGCATTCTCATTAAAATATTTAAGAGCAGCTAAAGCTTGTGGCACCTCTTGAATCTCGTCAAAAACAAGTAAAGTATTCAAAGGCTCAATTTTGTGACCAACATAGAGTTCAAGGCCGGTAATGATCCGATCAATACGCATATCAGCGGCAAACAAATCTCTCATTTGTGAATTGTTATCAAAATTTATATAAACCATATCTTTAAAAGCAACACGTCCAAATTCGCGCATAAGCCATGTTTTGCCGACTTGACGAGCACCTCGGATAATAAGCGGTTTTTTATCACTTTTTTCTTTCCATTTATATAGATCCTTCATTACGCTTCTGTACATATGTATCACCTCTTAAGAAGAAGTATATAGCATTAATACATTTTTTACAACGAAAATATGTTAATTAAATACACTTTTAGCAACGAAAAATGTATAATCTGTCGTATCAATGTTCCCGCTTATCATGCCGAGTACCCGCCTGTCATTCCGAGCGTAACCGAGGAATCCCGACTTCAAAAGTTGACAAAAAAGGAACGTTTCTGGTGTCACTTAATCAACGGCAGTTTATCAACATGAACAATATGATATAACTTAATGGCATTAACATCTATGGCGGTATTCATCAAAAAGCATAACCCCCTATTAAAATAATACCAAATTAAATTTAGGCATTATAACCAATATCAAAGTATCTAACAATTCCCTTTGTGCAGCCTCTTCACTTTTATATTATACAGCACCACTTACTTTCATCACAGGCATGGTCAAGTTTCTGAGAAACTATAAATTAGTAAAAGTATACAATAATCTATCATCACTGATTTTCTTAAAACCATTCTTTTCATAAAACCCAGCGATCAATTTCTCTGTATTCATTTGGTTTGCTTTATTTCTTTTCCTCATCTTCGCAGTTTCTAACTTTTCTTCTCCATTTTGATCAGCGACATAGTAAGCAAAGATATGCGGCGTTAAATTTAAAAACCTTTTAATAATATAAGGCAGCTCCTGTAACAGTCTTGTTCCAATTCCTTGCTGCCGTAATGATTCCCCTACCACAAACTCATGAATATAAAAGACATCTTGTGCAGGCTCCCATTCATCCTCACTAAG
Organism: Negativicutes bacterium; assembly: GCA_009930275.1. Next base: position 3,338 of record RZYP01000110.1, on the reverse strand, counting down.
CGGACCACCTACCTCAGATAACATCGATACAACATTAGCTAAATCAACGGACTCATCATCGCAAACAGTCAAAATATCATAGCCATCTAAAAACATTTGGTGACAATCTATAAAGTACCCCCATAAAGAACCTATTCTTGTGCAATTAGTGTAGTCGCCACTATCCATGGCTTCATACACAGCACATTCATCATCAGCCGCCACGCCGAAAAATTCCAGGCTGACGGGTATTAAATATGGTTTTGGATACTCATTGTCCATCAAGTCTCCCGGTTTGGAATCTGCAAAAAACGTAATGACATCTTGGCGATGATGCCTCACTAGAAAATCTGAAAACGCAAATTTTTCTTTACTATTTGTAATAAAATTTGTTGATAAAGTTGGTTTTAAACACACACGTTTTTCAGGCACATATTTGATACCACTATTAATGTCTTCTACATCAATTCCTGGAATGCCTATTAAGCAGGTTTCCAAACTTTCTCTCTCTTTGGTAGTCAACTCTATTTTCCCCTCTTTTTCATTTCCAGGCCAATACGTTACACAATGAAAAAGCTTTTTATCCATCTCATCTTGATAAATATAAATACTATTACAATCCCTCAAATAGGGAAATCTATTAATTGCTTCAATCGGTAATAAATTCCAAAAATATGTAACATTTTCAAATCCTCTTTTAGGCTTGTCAGCTAAAGCAGGTATTACCCAATCTCTTCCTTTTTTCTTTGCCGTTCGTAATTTGCCGCGGCGAATCCATTGTCTGACAGTTGTATCAGTAACGCCATATTGTTTCGCATATTGTTCCACACTCAAATAATCACATTTTACCTCTACAATAGTATGCTCCAGTTGCATTTCCATGCTTGATATCTCATTGTCATTATCAAATTCAATATTATTGCACTTATATAAAGAAAGAGTAATGCTATCATTTTTAATGTCGTAATCATAATAAAACCAATTTTTATTCAAAGGCTGTATGTCTCTATTAACAAGCTCATTACGAAATTGCTCGCATAAAGCCAATAATACTTTACGTCTGCCCTCGCTATAGCCTTCCTCATTATTTTTTTCTTGATGATGAGCAACAAAATCATCAAAAGAAGCAATTATTTCAGCCTTGTTAAATAAAAAAATTGAGTTGAATATTAATAACTTATCACGCTTATTCATAATACCACCTCATCTCTGAACTCTAAACGACAATTACTTTAATGTAATTGTATTGATGTAATACGATTTTGTCAATTGTTATATGTTATCTTTTATTTGGCATCTTTGCGAAAAAAGCAGTCCGGAAATCCTAGTTCCTCCAGACGGGGGAGCTGTCACGCAGTAACTCAAGGATAGAATGAGTGACAATTCATGATCGTGCCTATGTATTCCATTCCTCATCTAAAAGAAGACGACAAAAAAAGAGTTCAAAGAATTAATCTTCTCTGAACTCTTTACCTATTGGTCAAACCCTAGTTCATGTTCGGGAAATTTTTATTATATTCACGTTCAAACATCTCAGCAGGAAATGTGCGGACTTTTCGAAACCATAATCCTTCATAAAATTCAAATTCCGGCATAGTTACAGGTTGGTGAGCAGCACTTGCAATACCACTCTGAAGACTTGCTAAAGAATTGGATGCCTGCACTTCGCCTGGTTCCAATTTCCCTTCATCTAAGTCACATGGATTTTTTTGTTCATTATAAACTAATATGAAATCAAACTTTTCTCTAGCATAATCAACTTTTTCATCCAAAGTATCCAACAAGCACAAACAGCTGGCTGTCATTTTGTGCCTAACCTCATCTTTTACCTTAGAATCCAATTTGCCATTTTTAAATTCTATAAGAATACGCCTAGCATCATCCTTTTCCAACAATGCATCACAAGATTTAGGCTTTTGAGATCTCTTTGCTCTAACAGAATTTATATATTTTTGCATAAAACCATCGAAATTTATTGCTGGCTCAGTAATCGTTGTCATATATTGAACAGGAGTACAACTGTCATCTTTGGATGTATTCTTTAAAGTGCTTGTAGATTCCCTTAATAAACGTTGTAATTCTGTCTTCGTCATATTTCACGTTCCCCTAGCCTGATTCTGTCCAATATAGCAAATGGTTCAGCTAACATTTTGTATATTTCGTCAGTACAAGTAGTTGCATCGACAATTTCTACTTTATCTTTTTCCAACTTAGTCATGTAATAATGGCAGCGGTCAGCTAAAAGATGTTTAGCTGAATAAACCTCTATAGCCCTTAAGAAATATGGGCTGTGTGTAGTAAGCAAAACATGCAAGTTAAGTTCTTTTTGCAATAGAACAATAATTTCGGCGAACTGTAGTTGCCATTCAGGATGCAAATGAACTTCAGGTTCATCAAGAATGAGCACACCCTTTTCAACCAGTACCCCATTTTGCAAGAGTTTTTTCAAAATAACAAATGTTTTGAGTCCAGATGCCAAATTAGAGAAGCGGAAAGACTTTCTAAATCCCTTTTCTTGGAATTCTTCTTGCGATTCACCTTTCACAAAGTCACCGTTCAAAATAGTATTAATATTTTCTAATATCGTCGACATCTTCTTTTTCAAAATAGTTTCATCAACAACATTATCGTTAACTTTGCCCTTAAGGCACCTTAATAAAAATTTTGAATGCTCATCCCCAATTATGCTAGAGAAAAAGCTGTTCTCATCAAGGCGGTTTATTATAAAAGGATCATCTATGTACAAAGCCTGAGCATAAATTCGTGCATCCAAATCCATTTCTGTTATTTCGTCATTTTCAATTTCAAGATCAATTTCTTTTTCTCTTAATTTAAGGTTTAGCCTAGATACTTTTCGAGGATAATTTACATGGTTAATCTGACCTTTAAATTCAGAATTCAAGTATTTAGATATAATAGTATGGAGAATATCTTCACGAGAAACATTTAGCACTTCATACAACCTGTTACTAAAATCTTTTATTTCAGTATCGTCAAGATTACTTTCGCTTGCATACTTTTTTATTGCATCTGTTGAAAGCTTTCCAAGGACATCTGCATCAACTTTCTCAGATTTTTTCAACAATCCATGAACAAAATCACTATATTTATTGGTTTTTAACCCACCAAGAATTGTCTGCTGTCGTATGTCATACGACAGCGGCAGTGCTCTTAGTATAGTCCAAACAGAATCCTCCCGCTCAGAATATATCTTATCCTCCAAAGCATAAAGAGAATTGAAAACACAATATAAAGCCTTACCAATAGTACTCTTGCCAGTATTATTTTCTCCTGCAATTACGGTGATACCATCAATATTTATATCAGCTTTTGCGATTTTTGCAAAATTTTCAATTTGT
>RZYP01000396.1 GCA_009930275.1 Negativicutes bacterium | reverse complement strand
ATTATCGGGGTAGCTCCGTGCTTAGTCTTTTTGTTTATATCTGCTCCGGCTTTTGCCAATATTCGTATTGCTTCAGCATTATTTCTGCAGGCAGCCATATGCATCGGGGCCCATCCGGTTCTGTCAGATCTGTTGACATCTGCGCCTGCTTTTATAAGAAGGTTTAATATCCTGTTGCAGTAGTCCGGTCTGAAATCAGTAACCACAGCAAGGAACAGGGGAGTTATATGATTATCGTCGACTATATTTACATCAGCCCCAAGTTTTATGAGAAGTTCTACAGTACCCGGGTATTTCATATGACATGCTGCATGCAATGCTGTCCAGCCTGCTTTTGATTTTTCTCTGGCATTTATCCTGCATCCGCTGTTCGCCAGTAATTCAACTATATCCGAATATCCCTTCCATGCGGCAATATAAAGCAGGGGATCATCTGATCCGCTGCTCCCTTTTACGGAAAATCCCCGATCTATTATTTTCTTTACTGTTGTAATATCGCCTCGGTCGACAGCCATTACCATATCCCGACCCAGCAGTTCGCGTGTTTTTCTGTTCATGCGTTTTGCCATATTGTTTCGTCTCCATTTAAATTAATGGTCCAATAACATTATGTCACAGCAAAAAAGGTTTAAACAAGAGAAACATAAGAGACGGTGTGCATGTCATATTGCGTAGTCGGGAACATGACTGTTGTTGTCTGCGGAGTCCTCGCGCGCTAAGGTCTCTTCCCTGGCTTTCACGGCAGAAACCTGGACCCACTGTCTGTATTTATCGGGATATTGTTCCTTGAGTATGTCAAATGCCGTATCGCCATACTTATTCTTAATATCTGTCTCCGCTCCGGCCTCTACAAGCAATTTCATAAACTCTGTGTAACCAAAGCCGGCGGCCCATATAAGGGCGGTACGATTCTTGTCGTCCTGGATATTTGGATCGGCCCCAGCCTCAAGCAGCAGTCTGGCCGATCCTGTATGATTGTTCCAGGAAGCTTCTATCAGTCCGGTACAACCGTACCTGTCATGTGCATTAACATCTGCGCCGCTGTTAATTAAAAGCCTTACTATTTCATCATGACCATTGTATGCAGCATATATAATTGGGGTCCATCCGCCACATTCGCAGATATTTGGATCTGCTCCGCGCTCAAGAAGCAGCCTGACTGTTTCAGTATGTTCTCTGCAAGCAGCCTTCATAAGCGCATTTTCACCGTTTATATCTTTGGCGTTTATATCCGCACCTGAGTCCAACAGTTCTTTTACCTTGGCTGTATTACCGTAATGTGCTGCTTCGCGCAGATGTTTCTTAAGTATTTCCTTCTTCATTGTCCTGTCTCCTATATATCGTAGTCCGGGGTGCAACAGTAAGTGCGTGTCGAATCTTCGC
>RZYP01000395.1 GCA_009930275.1 Negativicutes bacterium | reverse complement strand
ACTACCCTTTCGATCCTGGTGTCAGCCGTATCCGTTGTATCAGTTATTTTGTCTCTTTCAAATAATGCTAAATGACCATTCAAAATGTCTGAATTTCAGTATACCCCGGAAAAAATAAAATTTATGGAAGAAGATACAGTTGATATTCGTCAGATTCTTGAAACTGTTTGGGGACTTCGGTTTTGGATCCTTTTGTCATTAATCGTATGTTTCGGTATTGCTTATGCATATTGTCTGTATAAAACTCCTGTATACGAGACTGCATGCAGCATTATGCTTGTGAACGAAGAAGGCAGCAAAGGAACGGTGACAAGTGAAATGGCTTTGATGTCAGAATTTACCGGGATGTCGCTCCAACAAAAAATGAGTAATGAGCTATACATCCTGAAGACCACGTCCCTTATGCAATATGTGGTTGAAGACCTTGATCTGAATATTCAATACTTTCATAAAGACAGAATTAAAAATAAAGAATATTACAAGAACAGCCCATTGTTGTTTCAATGGGAAAACCCCGTGCCTCTTGCAGCGTCTGAAATTCAACATATGGAGATACATCTAACGTTGCAATCTGAAAATGAAAGCTTTATAATAAATGAATTCTTAATCAAGGGTGAAGAGGTTTTTCTTGGAATCAGAAATTATGCATTTGGTGAAATCATTAGTACTTCAGCTGGTTTGTTCAGCATCAATCGCGTTCCCAACATGACTACAAATCATGACACCTTTCTTATAATAGTTACCAGCCCCAGGGCAAAAGCAAGACAAATTTCTGACAGACTGACGGTATCACAGATAAGTCAGGGAAGAAGCGGCCTCAGCAATTCTTCTGACATAATCCTTCTATCATTGCAGGAAGAAATACCCCAACGATCATCAGATATACTAAATGCGTTGATTATTAATTACATAAATGACACCCGCAATTTTAAGGCAGCCTCTGTCAACAAATCCATCGCATTCATCAACGGACGTTTAACTGAAATTGAAAAGGATCTGGGGATCATTGAAAGTGATTACAGCAGTTACCGGGTTACCAGGGGTATTGTCCAGGAGGCTTCCCAGTCCCAAATTGTCTTGACTTCCGATGCAAGGTATCGGGACGAACTTACTGAATTAGAACTCCAGATTAGTCTGTTGAATATGGTCAAAGGATCCTTGCTCTACCAGGAATCGGATTATGACATGGTCCCGGCAAACCTGGGTCTGAAAGACTTAGGACTGACTGCCGGTATTGAACAGTACAATAACCTTGTTATTGAACGTAACCGGCTTCTTGCGGGATCAAGCCTGAGCAATCCCCGGGTGATCAACGCTAACTTACAACTTAAAGACCTGCGTGAAGGCATTAATATGACCATCGACAATGTAGAAAAAACATATAA
>RZYP01000394.1 GCA_009930275.1 Negativicutes bacterium | reverse complement strand
TTCCCTTCCCCATGTGCCATCGTTCCACAATCGCGTCAAATAAGATGACTCTCCAACGTATTTATCAATATTTTGTTTTGGAACATACACCGTATTAAAGTCCATACTCAATGCAAATCCCTGTGCCAAGTAACGGCTCACATAAAAGCCGAAGGGATAGCCTTGCTCAGCACCTTCCCATGTAGTCTCTGTGAGCTGTTTGCCAAAAGTGAGTTGGGGGGCTATAAAGTCCACAAAATTCACGCCCGTTCCGATTACCCAGGGATAACTCGTAGTTTGTGCGTTTACTGAAAAAAACATAGTCATCAGTACTAACGCCAAGAGATAAATCTTTTTCATAGGTTCATTTTTTTGGTTATATTGTTTTCTTTCTTAATAACAAATATCTTTACAGGAAGTTTTATTCCTTATCAAATTAATCCTAAAAAACGCACATAGTAATATGATTCCATTAAAAAATATTATTGATATTGCGATTAATGCAGGGCAAAAGATACTCACTATTTACGAGAAAAACAACATTAATGTTTCGTACAAAAGCGACCAGTCGCCGCTTACTGAAGCAGACCAGTTATCTAACCACATAATAGTAAATGGATTAAAAGAATTCAATTGGCCTATTTTAAGCGAAGAAGGCAGTGAAATATTATTTGAAGATCGATCAAAATGGAACCAATACTGGCTTATTGACCCACTGGATGGCACAAAAGAGTTCATTAACAGAAATGGAGAATTCACGGTTAATATCGCATTGATTGATGAAGGCGTACCCATGGCTGGCATTGTCTATATTCCGGTAACGGATCAACTCTATGTCGGAGTAATCCGAAATAACCTATTTTCAGACTGCGAATACCGGGCACCCTTTGCCCTGCGAAGCGATCATGCCTCCAGGGGCCTTGATTGGAGCGTACTACCCGATTTCAATACAGATACAGTGGTAATTCTGGGCAGTCGTTCACATAGGAATAAATTAACCGACGATTGGATTAAAGAAATCAGCAAAATCCATCCCGACTGCCGGATTGAAAGCCGTGGAAGTTCGATGAAGATTTGTGCTCTGGCTGAAGGTTCAGCGCATTATTACCCCCGTTTTGCGCCCACAATGGAATGGGACACCGCAGCAGCGGATGCTATTTTACGGGCAGCGGGTGGATTAATTGTAAAGGCCAACGACAAAACTCCGCTCAACTATAATAAAACTTCTCTGGTAAATCCCCATTTTATCGCCATTGGCCACGGAATGAAAATGGAATAAAAAAAGGGCAGTCAAACAACGACAGCCCCTTTCTTATTTTTGTTGACCTTTAGCTTCCCAAAGTCGCAACCATTACTGCTTTAATTGTATGTAAGCGATTTTCTGCTTCATCAAATACGACGGAGTGG
>RZYP01000109.1 GCA_009930275.1 Negativicutes bacterium | reverse complement strand
TTGCAGGTTTCATCAGAAGCACAGGTTCCACAAGCTCCTCCGCAACCATCGGCGCCACACTGCCTTCCTGAGCAATTAGGGACACAAACATTTTTTTCACACAAACCGGCATTGCAGGTTTCATCAGAAGCACAGGTTCCACAAGCTCCTCCGCAACCATCGGCGCCACACTGTTTTCCTGAACATTGAGGAACGCAAGTAGTTTTTTCACAGACACCAGAGGCATTACAGGTTTCACCAAAAACACAAGTGCCGCAGGTACCGCCACAACCATCGGAACCGCACTCTCTTCCTGAGCAATTAGGGATACATATTATCTCATCATCTTTTTCACAAAGACCAGCATTACAAATCTCGCCAGAAGGACAGGTGCCGCAATCTTCTCCGCAACCATCAGGACCGCACTCCCTTCCTGAGCAATTAGGGACACAGATCTTCTTTTCACAAAGACCGGCATTGCAAATTTCATCAAAAGCGCAAGTTCCGCAGGTGCCTCCACAATTATCACTGCCACACTGTCTTCCAGAACAGTTAGGAGAACAATCCTCTTCACACAAGCCAAGAGAATTGCAAGTTTCACCAGAAGCACATGTGCCACAAGTTCCTCCACAAGCATCAGGGCCACAAATTCTACCCGTACATTGACGCGTACATTCACAAGCCCCACAATCCTGAGGACAATTAGTACAATTTTCTCTTAAAACACCTCCGCTAGATACTTGACAAAAACCATCCCCACAATAGCCACCACCATCTTGGGGAGCTTTAAAAACACAATGCTCGCCACTATTTATTGGAAAAGGAGTGCTTGCTCCCGGAGGAGTCGTACAGGCATATTGCTGAGAAGAAGAATTACTAATTTCCCCTTTTGGCACTAAACCATCTAAACCATCGCATTGTTCTAAACCATTATTTTTTGGACCGCCGCGCCCCTCTGTATTTGGTTGTTGTTTAATACCATCACCACAATAAGTATTTATTCTTAAAGCTAAATTCTTCTGAACAGACTCCCCAAAACTATCAATTGCTGTCAATTTAAGAAGAGTAGTAGTTGGAGTATTAGGAAGGCTTGTGTTCCCACTTTTTACAGCAGTAGACTTTAAAAAAGCATTTCCACCTGAATTTTCAATTACAAAATTAAAGGGATTGGCGCTTACTTGATAGTTAATAGTCCGTACACCTTGACTAAGCGCCCCCAAAAGACAAGCAGAACCATCAATCTGATAGGGTTTATTTAAGCGCGCGTCATTGGCACAAGAGAAATTAAAGGTAAGCGCATCACGGATAAAATTAAAAACTACCGTCTCAACATCAGATCCGGAAGTATCGCTCGCAGAAATTCTAACTATTTGCTCTCCGCTTAAAGCCTGACTTAGAGGGATTCGCAGGGAAATTTGCTTACGATTAGCTGTAATATTAGTAATAGTAGCCTGAGAAGCAGCTTGAGAAAGACCGCTGTTTAAAGCTGAATTAGTAGAACTAAGATTAAAATCTAAATTGGGATCACTACTATTTATAAAAAAACTGTATTGCAAACTTCCCCCTTGAAAAGAATTAAAATTAACATTTTCTGCTTCAATAGATATTTTAAAGACATCATAAATTTCTAAATTAATCGGAACTGCATTTACGCCCCCCCGAGCATCAGCTAAATTTAAAATCATTGGATAAGTTCCTTGATCACCAGCCAAAGAAGCATAAACTTTTTTCTGTGAAGGATCGCCAGTCGCTTCTAAAATTGGAACTCCACTCCAAGTAGAAAAATTAGACGCTGGTGTTAAACGCCAAGAAACAAGGTCTCCCTCTGGATCACGAACCTTTAAATAACCATTAAATTCTTTATTAGCCTCACCTTTAAGAAAGGAGCTAACTAAATAAGGAGGCTGATTGACCACCCCCCCTTGATAGCCGCCTCGAGAGGCACAATTTTTTGCAGATAATAAAGTGCTGGCTGTGTCATAACCCAAAAGCGGGCTTTCAAAAGTAGCACAAAGATTAAAAGATGTTCCCCCGGGAGTAGCACGATAAATCATAGCGTAACTTCCAGCAGGAAGAATTAAGCTCGAATCAAAAAACTTTTTTGTCTGCGGATTCCAGCAAGTTTCTGCCTCAAAGCCCGGGCAAGTGCCCAAAGAGTTGACCGGATCAACCGCCAAATCATTAAGACCTAACGGTTCCCTGAAACTATCAGTCCAGCTTGGCCAAACAGAAATAGTTGTTCCTGGCAAATAAGAACCAGCACTTAAATCAGGATAAGCCCCCTCTCTCTCTTTGTAGATTTCTAGCTTACCCTCAATCTGACTTAACTTCCCTAAACGACTAATATCACGAATTAAACCAGCCTTAAAACTATCACAATAAGAGTTTAGAGGACAATCACTATCTATTAAACATTCAGTTGGTTCCGATAAAACACATTTACCATAATTAGGCTGGTCTTGATTATTGGCGCAAATAAAACCGCTAGGACAATCATCTGGCTTAGTGCAACTTAAAGAGGCGATAGAGCAAAATCCTTTTTGAGGAAGATTACTATTAAATTTCCAATGGGAAATAAGTTGCCCTAAAATATCTTGAGTTTTATCTTCTGATTCTTGATTATAAGAAATTAGATAAACATTGGTATAAATCTTCTTACTTGCCAGATCAACATTAGCTGCATTTACAAAAACCGTTCGACCATCTCGAATTGCTTCATAGCCATCAACAGTTAAACTTTGAGGTGAGCCTTGATAGCCCTGCTTTTGATACCAAACCTCAATACTATCGTGTTCTAAGTTTGGTAAAACACGAACGGCGATAGCATCTGACTCTGCGGCTTGCCCAGGCAATGCCAAAAGAATAACTAAGGCGGCAGAAAGGAGAAGACTAGAAATGATTAGCGGTCGCTTAAAACGACGGATTAAAGAAGACATGTGATTACAATATTAAAAAATAATACAAACTAAGGAATAAGAACTCTAATTTCCGAGGAACTTAAACTAATATTACCCGAAGCATCAATAGCTGATAAATAAAAATAGTGTTCCCCTGATTGAAAATTATTTGTTTCCAAGGTTATCCTTGTTGCCTTATTCTGAGAATCAAAAGATTCGGCCGCCCGCTTGCCTGGGAAAATCCCATGGAAGAGGCGATAATACTGAGTATCATCCCGATTAGACGTCCAAGACAGCGTCAATTCATTGCCAAGCAATTCAGCCTTCAACCCCTGAGGAATTGCCGGAGCGGTGGTATCTGTAGAAAAAGCTTCACGCGCCCCTGATAAAGGACTTTCAGCTTGCTTTTCGGTTAAAGCAGTCATCCTAAAAACATATTTTTCACCATCTATTAAACCATCGACAACATAAGAACAAAACTGTTTTTGCTCAATTATCGAGCAGGAGGCTATGTCTAAAGGAATTGTTTTTATAAAAGACTGACGATTACTACCTGCTAATCCATAGTATAGCTTAAAAGCAACAATTGGAAAATCCAAACTCAAAGGACTGCTCCAGGTTAACTGTAGTTGCCCCCCCTTGCCAGTGCTTTTAATCTCCTCAATTTCCCCAGCTAAAGGCACTGCCTCTCTAAAGAAATAGGACTCTTTTAAAACACTCCAAATACAGGTTCCTTCGTTGCCACAAGCGGCCCCAGAAACAGAACAAGGACTGTTGTCGGTACTGCAAACTAAATTACCCGAGCTTCCTAAAATAAGGGCGGGGTCAATTACTAAAGGCAAGTCATCGGCTGTTCCCGGTTCACCAGCATCACGACAATAATAAAATTTATAATTATAATCTAAGCACCCAGGAACAATCTGGCCATTGCGGTCACGGCAACTATCATACCAGGGCTGCCACAAACCATTTCTAACACTTGGCCAAGGATTAGAGCAAAGAAAAACTTGAATATCAGCACTATCATCAGAACCACTGCCAACAAAGAAAATATTATCACCAATACCCTCCATATCAACCATGGCATTGATTTTTGTGCTATCGTCAGTCACTCCAGAAATGCTACGGACCACCTGCTGATTGGCAGCCAAACCACTTAAAGGAACAGTCTCAACGACTGAATTATTCATCAGCGACCAGCGCCAATTCCAGTAATACCCAATCACTGGTTGCAAGACTTGTCCATCATCACTGTAAGCATTAACATAGAATGCTCGATCGCTATCGGCAACTGTGTCAAAACTAGGACTCTCCGGATTATCATCAGTTACATCATTGTCGGGATTATTTAAAAGAACACTGTCTGGAGTTATCTCGACAAAATCAATTTCACACAAACCATTCTGCTGAACTTTATCATCCAAAGTTTTAAAGCTGCTTAAATAAACATTATTAAAATCACGAATATTAAAAGTAGTCGCTTCCCCAGTTTTCATGCCCACACCATAAATATTTAAAACGCCACTATTGCTATCAGAACTCTCGTCGCCTTTAACTAAAACAAAGTAACGAGCATCGGCCGCGAGTAATTCTTGAGGACGTAAAAATACAGTTGTGGCTAGCTGGTTATTGTAATAGGAAGGAGTAAAGGTTAGCTCAACTGGCTTAGAACAATAAAGTTTACCAGAAACTGGCAAAGCGGCTAAAGCTGAAGAAGAGGGGTTAAGCCAATTCTTAACACTACCTATTAACTTAGCAAAGAATGAGCGCTTATCGGGGCCGCCATCAGCAATTAATGTGCCGGCCGGGCAAGCACCATTACCATAATCTTTTTCTTCAATTAACAAAACATTAGAAGCTAAGGTGCTTAACTGCATGCTTTCATTAAAATCAATCCTGATTTGAGCATTACGGCAAACACCCTCTTGATTGTTATAAGGTAGCGTACCAATAACTCGAGGTCGGGCATGACAACAAGTGTCTTCTCCACAACCAACATCGCCACCACAATCTTCATCTACACTACAACCGCAAAATAAACCTCGATCACTACCGGTACAATTTCCTTTATCAGCTAAACAAACTAACTTTTCATTTAATTTATCGCCTGGAGTACAACAACAAAAACCACATTCATCAGTGCCTAAACACTCGTATGGCGATTGACAAATACTTGTATCACAAGCCGTTAAAGCATCTGAGCGACAAGAATTGCCCGGTTGATTCGGCCCCTTAACACACTCAGACCGACAATCAGACAAGCCTAAATATTCCCCATTTATAGTTGCCCCATCCTCAGCGCACACCCTATTTGTTATAAAAGAGGACTCCCCTGTTTCCGGGTCAACAATTTCCTTTACCTTATCTTCACAATTATAATAAGCACAATAATTAACCCCATCAGCAGCAATTATTTTATCAGTGCCATTGCTACACTTATTATTTTTGGCATCAAAACAACAAGCATCATAACGGGAACATTCCGCCTCAGTAGTAGCTAAATCGCAAACCGTTCTTGGATCTTCTGGACAAACGCTCTGACAAACATCTAATTTTTTAAATCTTCCTGTTGGAGCAACAGCTTCATTACAAACAGTTTTATCATTAACATCGCAGTCATAATAAGCACAGCGACCATCAGGTAATTTTGTGCCATCACCACCTTGGCAGACCTGTTTAGCTTGATCAAAACAACATTGACTACTATGTTCTAAACAACCCGCTTCATCTAAAGCTCCACAATCAACACAGGCTCCTTCCGGCTTGGTAATGTCACAGAACTTCCCACTTGTTGACAAACAATTACAAGCGGCATCGCGCTCAACAGCCGTATTTCCAGCAGCAGTGCACCCGGAACAAAAACCAAAGCCAACGCCGTCGTTACTTTGATCAGAACCACAGGTGCCGGTACATTTTAAAGGAGCGCAACAATCACGAACATCCTGTCCAATTTCGCAGCAACAATCGCAAGAAGCAGCCGCTGGACTTAAACAGGCTAGCTGTCCTGGTTGTTGGAAGTTAAAGCCACAATAAGAGCTGCCCCCCTCACAAATCTTACTTGATTCACAAATCCCTAAATCACTAGATTGATAATCACCAGCAACACATTTAAAGCCGGCCGCGCAAGCATTACAACTTACCGGCGCATTACCAATACAATAATTATTACCGACAGCTTGCCAACCCTCTGGACAAGAAGTTTGCACCTTCAAATGCTTAACTAAAGAAGTTTGACCATCGGAATTTGTATAAGGCAGACAAGTGGTGGTGCCGCTATACTCCTGAGCGTCTAAATAATAAGTGAAATTTTGCTCTAACAAACAAGTACCAGCCCGACAAGTATCATTTGTTTGGTTATACAAACAATCATTATCACGACAATAAGTTAAAGCACCGCAGGGTTTTAAATCTGCTCCGCAAATTTGCCCAACCTGAGGAACAGAGCCATCAAAAGGAGAACATTTACCTGGAGAATTTGGACAAAATTGTCCAGTCTGGCAAGCTCCAAAAGCAGAAGCTAAGCCCTGGCAATCTCCATAATCATTATCGCCCCCGCCACCAGCTAAAGAAGAAGTATCAAAACGCGTCTCGTAAACCGAATTGGGAACTTCAAAATAACAAGAAAGCAAATCTGTCTCACAAGAACCAGACTTATAAGTTCCGGTTGGACAACAAATTGGTGAAGCTGATGTGCATTCATCATTAGCCGTACAACTACCAACCGTAAAATTAAGCTCGTTGCCCCATTCGCTATTTTTTAAAACTCTAACAGGACCAGTAATTGCTGGTGTCCCATTAGCACTTACCGGGACACTGGTAGTAATTTTATCAGCCGCATCCTCCCTTTCAACTGTTGCTGAAGTGCTAACGCCCCGGTTAAAAACAACTGTTGCCGAAGTTCCGGGAGCACCAAAGTATTCTCCCCACAAAGAAACGG
>RZYP01000393.1 GCA_009930275.1 Negativicutes bacterium | reverse complement strand
GGGCTGAACCCGACACGCTGTATTCGGTCCGCACCGGTTCCCATGCGGAGCTGTTTGGAAAATAGGCGATGGCCAAGGCTGCGGGCATCCCCAGGCGGCATATTTCCGAGATGGAGAACAACAAACGCCCCATCGGCAAGCAGAACGCGCGCAAGCTGGCCGAAGTGCTGAACGTGGATAGAGGGCAATATCTTATGAATGAAGACAATCGTCAGTACTACAATAGCATTGCTGATAAATTATTTGATATTGTTGAAAAGCATCTTGGTGACAGGGCTGGTTGGAGCGATGAAAGGATTATTACCTCGGTAAAATTCAGAATTGCTACAATAATAGACTCTTGCATCATTGAGAATAATGAGCACATTTCATATTCTCAATATATGAAGAAAATGCAGAGATGCCTGTATTTATGTAGTGAATTAGACGAGATTATGTTCTGCGATAAGCGCCAAGAGTTTGCACAGAATGAAACTTTTGAGTTTTTATGCAGAACAAACTTGATCGACATGATTGATATGAATTTGTTAAAATACAATATGATGGTGATGAAGTCGTCTTTTGAGCTTGCAATTGCAACAAAAACTAAGGATAATTATTTTAGAAAATTAAAAAAATTTCACGTTGTTGTTGATAATCTTGGAATGATTTTTGGCTCAATTGATTTTAATATTGAAGATGTTTGGTGGCCGGACAAAATTAAGTCAGAACTCGGGCCGTCAAATTGTGCAGGCCATTTTTATTGCTTTTGATTGACGTTATTGAAGCATTAAATTCTTATGGATGTGTTATTCACGAAAGTTCGGATACTGAAGAGTTGAAACGAAGAGTTATACGGCGCGTTGACAAGATAAAAGATGATGATGACGATGACGGTGTGCCTTATCACGAACAGCAAAAAACAATAGTCGCGAAAGAAATAGCTACACGCAATGGTCTTGAAATTTCACTTCAAGAAAAAAGATATAGGTTGATTATGATGTATGAAAGTTCGGGAATAGCTGACGCATGGCTTAAAGTAAGAGAGGAACTCATTCAGCGACGCAAGAGGCTAGATTTAAAAGACATTTCCAGGCATGAAGACGGCAAGCATTGAATCAATATGCATGTAGTTCGTGCCCTTTAGGCCACTTTTTGAGCAACATTGCTTCAAAAAGTGGCCTAGCTTTTTTTTAAAAGAACTCAGAAATGATTGCCGGTTACCACATGGAACCGGCAAAAATAAAGAACGCCTGTTCCAGATCGTGGAGCAGGCGCTCTTTTATTTCGGCCCGCCATCATTCCGGGTCTGGCTGGTCGGTGAAGAGGTCATTGACGGTGCATCCAAGGGCGTTGGCAATTTTTACCAAGGTATCGAGGCGGCAATTTTCTATGTTTGATCGTGTCC
>RZYP01000108.1 GCA_009930275.1 Negativicutes bacterium | reverse complement strand
AAATACAGCATGCACGCAAGCTTCCAGCTTGTTTTCCTCTATGCTGCGCTGCATCAGTTCCACGACATGACGGTTACAGTCGATGCCGGTGACCTGCGCCGCCCCACGCGCCGCCAGAAGCAGGCTGATGGCACCGGTTCCGGCGCCCAGCTCAAGAACTCTGGCGCGTTTTACCAGATAGGGAAAAGAAGCGAGAAAGACCGCGTCAGTTGTAAAACAAAATTCTTTGCTGCACTGCCAGATTTTATAGCCGCAGCCTGGCAAGGAATCAAGACGTTCCGTATTTTTTGCCGTGCCCATAGCTTAGATTTCTGCCTGCGAAGCTTCTACAATTTCATCCCAGGAAACCTGAATGACATTGTCTGGCGCCAACTGGACGGAGGCTGTCTTATCATTGCGGTTCACGCGCACGACCTTGCCCTCGCCTAGCGGTGTCATAACAACGGCTCCCTGTTTAGGGATGGCTTCTCTTTCACGCTGACAGCCGCATTCTTTGCCGCAGTATAAATAATTTTCATATTTAAGGCAGCACATCAGACGGCCGCAAATACCTGATATTTTAGCAGGATTGAGGGACAGTTTCTGATCCTTGGCCATACGTATGGAAACCGGCTCGAAATCACCCAAGAAAGTGGAACAGCACAGAGGGCGGCCGCAGCAGCCAATTCCCCCCAGCATTTTTGCCTCGTCGCGAACGCCTATCTGGCGCAATTCGATACGAGTGCGGAAAACAGCCGCCAAATCCTTGACCAGTTCCCTGAAATCTATCCGGCCTTCTGCGGTGAAATAAAAGATAATCTTGTTGACGTCGAAAGTAAATTCAACATCAATCAGATTCATCGGCAGTTCGTGGGTTTTAATCTTGCGCGCGCAGATATTGAAGGCTTCTTTTTCACGCACTTCATTATCTGCAACCTTGTCCTGGTCGGCCTTGGTCGCCTTGCGCAAAACCGGTTTCAAGGGAGAGATTATTTCCTTCTCTCCTACGTCCCTTGCGCCTGTAACGACTTCGCCGTATTCCATGCCACGGGCTGTTTCAACTATAGCAAAGTCACCTTTTTTAACCTCGGTTTTTACCGGGTCAAAATAATATATTTTTCCTGCTTTTTTAAAGCGAATACCTACTACTGTCGGCATTATTAATCCTCCTTCAGGACTATGTTCATTTTTACCAGCGCCGCCTCCCAGACTATTTTGCCTGAGGCATTAGCGGCTATTGCCATGTAACTTTCTTGAACAATTTTCATTAAATTTTTTATTTTTGCTGAACTCCAATCAGCGAAGCATTTCTCAATACGAGGGAGAATATCTATATTATAAGCGTAACCAGCCATCTGCTGCTTAGATAAAAGGCCATCACGCAAAATAAACAACATCATTTCGAGCAAGACAAGACCATCTTCGCCTGCTGCCTTTTCCGGCCACGCATATTGCGTCGTTAGCTGCCAGGGCTGCCTTGTAGGCAGCTGCTCCAAAACATTTAAAGCATTATTCCTGTACTCCATTGTTTTGCCGGAAAGCATTGCCAGCCCTGCGGCCACTGAACCGTCAGCCAAATGTGCCAGTGTGGCAGCTTCACCAGGCAGCGCGCCTTCTTTTTCAAGCAATTCTTCTATAATCTTTGCAGGCAAAGCGTCAAAGCGCAATTGGATTACCCTTGAACGAATTGTCGGCAAAAGCTTGTCCGCAGTGCTCGCAATCAAGATGAAAAGCCAATAGTGCGGCGGCTCCTCCAACAATTTTAACAAACTGTTCGCAGCAGTCAAATTCATATAGTCTGCCGCGTCAATAATGCACACTTTATGTCTGGACAGGTTAGGCGCAAATGCCGCCTGTCTGGCTATTTCCTTAATCTGGTCGATAACTATTTCTTTGCCCGGAGCAGCCTGCTCGACAACGAGGAAATCCGGATGCCCTTTGGCTTCAAAAGCATGACAGGACGCGCAGCCTGAGCAGGGAGACTTGTCTGACAGGCAGAGAAATTCTTTGGCAAAAGACCTGGCCAGCATTTTTTTGCCGACGCCATGAGGGCCTAAAAACAACAAAGAAGATGTTCTCTTACCGGACAACAGCAGGTGCTGCAAAAAATCTTTATTCTGTTCGTGTCCGCGTATATTTTCCCACATTTTTGCCGACTCCCATCCGTTTCCTTCCATTATAGTTGAATTATGAGCATTCTGCAGTATTATTTTTGCAAAAGAGACTGCAATTTACCCATAATCTCATCTGCAACCACTGTCACCGGCTGTAGGGCATTAATGACATGAATTCGTTCAGGTTCGATTGCCGCCAATTCCAGAAAAGCCTCGCGGATTTTTTTCTGAAACGCCAATCCCTCCAGTTCAAACCTATCACTGATGCCTCTTTCCCTTCTGCGCACAGCCATTTCTTCCGGATCACCATCCAACAGAATGGTCAGGTCAGGATGCAGATTGCCTGTAGCAAAATTGTCCAGCATTTTCAAGGTCTGCAAATCCATACCGCGGCCACGGCCCTGATACACAAAAGTTGAATCGCTGAAACGGTCACATAGTACCATCTTGCCAGCCTGTAACGCCGGTTCTATCAGTTGTTTGATATGGTCGGCCCTGGCGGCCAGATAAAGCAATGTTTCCGTCTTATGGCTTATAGCCAGCTCTGCATCGAGAACAAGCGCACGTATTTTTTCGGCTGCTTTGGTGCCGCCTGGTTCCCTCGTACAGACTACCTCATAGCCTTGTTTTTGCAGCCAGGAGGAAATTCTTTCAATCTGTGTTGTCTTACCGGTGCCATCTGCACCTTCGAACGAAATAAACAAACCCTTTTCCATTACTTCACCACCTGTATCTTCGCCAGAGAAGCGTCTTGCGGTCCACTGACCGGCAAACCCAGTGCCAGCATCCTTTGGCAATAACTAACAATTTCTGTGCTTACCTTTTCTCCCGGTAGGATTACGGGTATTCCAGGAGGGTAAAAGCTTACCTGTTCCGCTGCTATGCGGCCAATTGCTTCAAGAAAACCAACTTCTTCCGCCTCGGCATAAAAAGCTTCCCGTACAGGCAAAAGCTGTTGTGCCGCTGGCAGATCGTATTTTATCGAAGAAGGCAGCGGCGGCAGCTTCTTTTTCTGTATTTTTCTGAAAACCTCGTTAATTTTCTGAATGACGCTTGCAAACTCAGGATTACTGTCAGCGTATGTCAG
Organism: Negativicutes bacterium; assembly: GCA_009930275.1. The sequence continues at coordinate 3,639 of RZYP01000108.1, read as the reverse complement.
CAGGAACAAGACATTATTTCGGTCCACCAGTTCCACCGCCAGACCATTTTTGCGCAAGACAGCACCTGCTTCGACCCCGGTTATACCCAAACCTGAAACTTTAACCGTAACTTTCGTGCCATCGAAGCCTGCAACTTCCTTCCGTGACATTATCCGCTCGTCCAGAAGCTCCAGCCCCTCAATCTCTTTCAGCGACTGTCGCAGCCGTGCCGCAACGGTTAAAGCCGCTTCTGCCATTTCTTTGCCTTGCGCCGCTAATTGTGCCCTTGCCGCATCCAAAGAAGCAAGCAAGAGATAGTTCGGACTCGTTGAAGTCAACAAACTCATGGCAGCGGAAGCCTTGCGGAGGTCAATCCTGCCTCCTTGAACTTGCAGCATCGAACACTGCGTCAAGGCCCCCAAGGTTTTGTGGGTGCTTTGGGCACAGGCATCGGCCCCGCACTGCAGGGCTGAAGGCGGTAACATAGTAGAAAAGCCAAGGTGTGATCCGTGCGCTTCGTCAACCAAAAGAACTGCATCATGGCTATGGGCAATCTCAGCAATAGCTTTAACGTCGGCAGCCAGTCCGTAATAGTTCGGGCTGGTTACTAAGACAGCCTTAATGGCAGCATCTGCCTCCAATGCCTTCTTTATAGCTTCGGGATCAATCTGGGTGTTGATGCCGAAATTATCATCGTACTCCGGAGCAAGAAAGGCAGCCTCCAAACCGCCGAGGGTCAAGCCTCCGGCCACCGCCCGATGTGCATTCCGAGGGATCAATACTCTCTCCCCCGGCTTCAAAGCGCTGATCAGCATGGCATGAATAGCCTCCGTCGTGCCATTAACAGCAAAAAAACAACGATCGCTGCCGTAAAGTTCCGCTGCCAAGTTCTGTGCTTCACGCAGGCAGCCTTCAGGCCGATGCAGGTCGTCAAGTTCAGACATCAGCGACACATCCATTGCTGTTGCTTTTTCGCCAAAAGCGGCAAGCAAAGCACCATCCATCCCCCTTCCTCCCTTATGCCCGGGAGTATGCAGCGGATATACTTTTTCTTTCTCATAATTAAAAAGTGCCTCGCAGAGAGGTTTTTTTATTTCCAAGGAAATACTCCTTTTCTTATTCATGCTATCTGTTCATTTTATCACAAGAAGTATGTGGGGAACAACTCCATGTACAAGCACAAAAAACCGAGACCCACGCATTTTCGACGTCCCTGGACAGGGCAATCTTCCTGCGCAAATCTCGGCTCATTTGATTTTTTAGGCCTTTATTATTTGTTGTTGATCCTCTTCCGGGAAAAGCGTTCTCGCTTGTTCTATTGCATCCCGAATATCCATCGTATTGAAAACATACAAATTGCCACGTTTCAGCAATAAGTCGATCCTTGTCATGAATTTCATTGTTTTCACCAGAAAAGCAGCATAAACAAGCGTCGTTTTCTCTTCAGCGGTAAATTTTTCGTAGTCTTTTTTTTCTTTAAGAATGTTTTCTAATTTTTCTATTTGCACCGCATACTCATCTTTCAACTTCTCAACATAACTCAAAAGACGTTCTATGGTAATATGGATGCGCTGCATTTTGCCGACAACATCTGCCAGATCCATCGAATGTTTATCGATCTTGTCTTTCAGCTTCATAGCGGCCGATTTATCTTTCTTAGTCAGCTTGTCCACACCAAAATCCTGCACAACCGCTGGCACACCCAGAATGGCATTTAAAACCGAAGCTTCAGCAACCTTGCCCGCTGCCGGAACTTTGATTTTGTGTGTCGACAAAGCTTCCAAAATCGTGCTGCCTTTCTCGCACTGTGGAAAACCAGGCAGGTTATTTATTTCAGTTTCATCCAGTTTATGAGTCATAGTCCCGCTGTACAAGGCAATACCAGTCAGAACCCCGCTGCCAACCTCCGCCGTACCGCCTTCCAGGATTGCCGCTACTACTGCGGCTGTTTCACGCAAGGCTTCCCTCTCCGGCTTACCCATCCGAAAAGGCTCAAAATTCATGTATTTTAACTGACGCGGAAGGTTTTCAACTTCGTTCATGGCAACTGCCAGTCGGTCAAAACTCTTCCATATTTCAAGTTTTAGATTTCCCGCAAGTAATAGTAAAGGCAATAACGCCTTTTGCGTTTGGTAATAATTGTATTTTTCATCTTCATACCGTGCTTGGGAATTTTCTACAATCTGCTTGACATCGCGCATATCCATGTAAATCTTAATGCCCGCCGCCCCTAATCCGGCAGCAATCCATACTGCTATTGGCACACTCATAATATACCTCCCGTAAGATATAAATTTTGCAGAACTTACGTCTTATTCATTTCGCCAAGGATAATGAAAATCCTTTTTATTTAATATAAAAAACCGCAGGCTTATTAAGCCTACGGTTGAACTTTTCCCTAAACCGCGGTCGCCAGAGCTTCCTCCAGACCAAATTCCGCCTTAACATCTTCCCAGACAACAATCTGTGTTTTGCGAAAACCATTGAACACGGTAGCAGACGCAGAACTGTATGCCCCACAAGCCGGCACCAGCAATAAGTCGCCCACTGCCAAAGGCACAGTCATCCTGCCGCGGAACATGATATCCAAAGAGTCGCAGCTTGGTCCGGCAAAGGTAGCTTCTATCTCGTCTTCGCCTTCTTTAAAGCTAATCAGCTTATAGTCCCACTGGTCAAAGATAACCCCGGAAAAAGTGCCATATAAGCCGTCATCCAGGAAGTACCAGGTTTGTCCGTTACGTTCATTAACGCCGATGACGCTGGTAATCAGGTTCATGGCTGTACCGCAGATAAAACGGCCTGGTTCTGCCCATATTTCTACACCGGCAAAATCTTCCTCAAGCCGTGCGTTCACTTGCCCCAGAATTTCCTGCAAATTGAAGTTTACCTTCAATTCCGGAATAGGGAAACCGCCGCCAATATCAAGTATGCGGAGATTTAGACCGGCTGCTCTCGCCTCTTCAAATATTTCACGCGAAATATCAAGCGCGAGTAAATAGGGGTCAGCAAACATAACCTGGCTGCCGACATGGAAGCAGATTCCTGCGGCATCCAAGCCTGCGTCTTGAGCGGCTTTCAGCAAAGCAACCGCATCCTGGCGTGCTGCTCCGAATTTTTTATTAAGATCAACATGTGCGGAAGAATTGTCTATGCGAAAACGCAGAAGAACTGTCGCTCCTGGGCAGGCCTTCGCCATCTTCTCAACCTCTGATATGTTGTCAAAAGTCATTTTGTTCACTCCGGCATAGGAGCAGGCCTTGAGTCCTCCCGAGGTTTTGATCGGGTTTGCATATATCATGCGCTCGCCATCAATACCCAGACCGGCAAGCGTTTTTATTTCGCCATCAGATGCAACATCAAAACTCGCTCCGAGTTCAGCCATTTTTTCCAGAATGCGTACATCCGGGTTGGCCTTCATTGCATAGAAAAACTTTACCCTTGGCAGGTTGGTCTTTAAAAACCGATAATTCCTCTCTATCTGGTCTAAAGACAGAACCAACAAAGGTGTATCAAAATTTGTTGCTAATTGTTCCACAGCACTCTGTGTCAATTGAAAAAAAGGCTGCCTTTTCATATCCACTCTCCCCTTGCAATAGCGTCAATTCACCTATATGATTTTACCACAAATAACAAAAAGTACAATAGGAAAAGTGAGGAAA
>RZYP01000107.1 GCA_009930275.1 Negativicutes bacterium | reverse complement strand
TTGACAGTATGCGTTGCCAATGCCAGGTTAAATCTAGGTGAACCGTAAGGTTTCCCTAGATTTTTCTTTACATGGTTACCCCCGCACGGTACAATTACATTGTGCGAGGTTAAGCAACTGCAATATTGAAGAAAAGCACTAAAGAAACCTTTTGTAGCCGAATAACATCAATTTTTTCAATGTTTTGAGTAATTGATGCTGTCCACCTGAAAAAGGTTTATGACATGGTTGGAAAACAGGAGGTAGTACTCGTGATTAAACTAAGCCAGGTCTGCAGTAAGCTTGATGCAAAAATATTGCTGGGAGATAATCAAATGGACCGCGAAGTGGCTTCTGCCTGCGGCGCCGATTTGATGAGTGACGTTTTGACTTTTACGAAACGAAAGACACTGCTCTTAACAGGATTAACAAATGTTCAGGTCGTAAGAACGGCTGAGCTTAGTGATCTATGCGCAATTGTTTTTGTGCGCGGCAAACAGCCCAGCAAAGAGATTATCGAAGCGGCAAAGGAAAATGATATTCCTTTGCTGGTGACTTGCTGCACTTTATTTGAGGCGTGTGGGCGCCTTTATGAAATGGGGATTCCAGGTTGTCCGCACAAGGAGTTTGCCCATGAGTGAGAATAAAAAAATGAAAGTGACATACGAAGTGGCGGCCGGTGATTTTGAACGCGCAGGCGAGGCCTCCAGCGGTATAAAAAGGTTGCTGCAAAGGATAGGCGTACCGGTAGATATCATAAGAAGGATTGCCATCGGCACCTATGAAGCTGAAATGAATGTTATTATTCATGCTGGCGGAGGCATAGTTTCAGCAGAGATTTCGCCTGAGAGTACTGTAATTATAGTATCGGATAATGGTCCGGGGATACCGGATATAGAGTTGGCAAAACAGGAAGGCTGGTCGACGGCACCGGATTACATTCGGCAGATGGGTTTTGGCGCCGGCATGGGCCTGCCGAACATGATAAAATGTTCGGATAAGCTGGACATAGTATCTGAAGTAAATCAAGGAACGCAGATAACTATGGTGTTTAATCACTTAGACAATGATTCTAAATGAAGTTTTAGGCGGTGATACAGGTGTCGGGAAGTTATTTTCATTCTGTACGTTTAAAAGGAAGTGCGTGTATAGGCTGCGTCACCTGCGTCAAATACTGTCCTACCGAGGCTATTCGGGTACGCAATGGCAAAGCGGTTATTTTGGCCTCGCGCTGCATCGATTGCGGTGAATGCATACGCAGATGCCCGCATCATGCCAAGGTTGCCGTTATGGACAGTTTAAGCGAGATGAGGCAGTATAAATATAATGTTATTTTGCCCCCGCCATCTCTCTACGCACAGTTTGGCCCGGAAATTAAAATTGAGGCTATCTGGCAAGGACTTTTTGATATGGGTTTTGACGAGATTTTTGATGTTTCAGCGTCAAGTGATTACATATCCGCGGAAATTGAGGCTTATCTGAAAAATTATCACGAAGGACCAAGACCGTTGATTTCTTCGGCCTGTCCTGCAGTTTTGCGTTTAATTCAAGTAAAATTTCCAGAATTGATCAAGCAAGTTATACCAATATTATCGCCTGCGGAAGCGGCGGCTATCTATATCAAGCAAGAAATGAAAAGACGGGGCGAATATGCACCTGAAGAAATAGGGGTTTGGTTTGTTGCGCCTTGTCCTGCTAAGGGAAGCAACATAAGGCAGGCTGTTGATGTGAAAAGCACGGCAATAACAGGTGCTTTCAGTGTTGCTAAAATATATGGAGAATTGTGCCGGGTTTTGAAAGAAAACGTAACGATTTTTGATTGGAAAGATAAGGTGACAACAGGCTCTTCCTATGGTTTGGGTTGGGGCGCCGCCGGAGGAGAGGCAGAGGCTGCCGGTATTGATAACGCGCTTATTGTGCACGGAGTTGATGAAGCCTATGAAGTTTTGGAACAAATATCGATGAATAAAATGCACGATGTGGATTACGTGGAGTGTTCTGCTTGTTATGGGGGTTGTGTCGGAGGGCCCTTGACTGCAGTTAATAAATTTGTAGCTGAAAAAAATTTGAAGCAGCGCGTCCGTGCTATGCGTGAAAAAGAAGACAAGTCAAAAGAGAAGACACTTGCGCAAAGCATGCACTGCAAGAATTTCCCTGACTCCAGCAGTTGTGTTAAGGAATTGGTTCCCAGACCGATGATGCAGCTCGATGAGGACATCGTTGTTGCTATGAAAAAGTTCGAGAAAATGGAAGAAGTTTTAAGTTCTTTGCCTGGTCTGGATTGCGGGGCGTGCGGCGCACCGACCTGCCAATGTTTGGCAGAAGATATAGTACAGGGAAAAGCCCATGAAACAGACTGTATTTTTAAATTGCGCGCCAGCGTTCAAAAGCTAGCGCAAGGCATGCTTGATTTGGCAGAGCAGATTCCTATTTCCGGAAGACAACCAAAACATCCAGACAAGGGGGATAAAAATGAAGATAAATGATCTCACCGAGGCGCTTGATTTAACTGTGGCTACTCATAACGCTGATTTAACGGCAGAAGTTACTGGCGGCTATGCATCAGATCTTCTTAGCAATGTTATGGGCCAAGCCTCTGCCGGCATGGTTTGGGTTACTATGCAGGGACATCAGAATATTGCCGCGGTGGCAGCTTTGCTGGGATTGGCGGCTGTTATAGTCGCTGGCGGTACTGCTGTGGAAAAAGAGGCAATAACTAAAGCGGAAAATAATGATGTCGTGATATTGACGACTAATCTGCCAACATATGAGGTTGTTGGACGGATTTATGCTTTAGGGGTTAAGGGTTAAAGATGAAACAGTGGCTTGCTGACTTGCATATTCATACACTGCTTTCTCCTTGTGCGGAAGTTGAAATGACTCCTCACCATATTGTGATGAAGGCCGCTGAGTTTGGTGTAAATATGATTGCCATCACTGACCACAATGCTTCCGCTAATGTTATCGCTGCGCTGGAGGTGGGTGAGCGTTATGGAGTCAAGGTTCTGCCTGGTATGGAAGTACAGTGTAAAGAGGAAGCTCACATCATAGTTCTTTTTGATGAGTTGGAGCAGTTGCAGCATTGGCAGAAAATTGTTGATCAGCATATGAGCAAGATGAAAAATGATCCAGTGAAGCTGGGGGCGCAATTCATTGTTGACGCGGCCGATGATTTTGTAGCAGAGGAACAGCGCTTACTGTTAGCTTCTTTGGAAATGAAGGCAACTGACGTGATTGATTGTTGCAACAGTCTGGGCGGCATTTGCATTGCTGCCCATATTGACCGTCACTCTTACAGTCTGCTCGGACAACTAGGTTTTTTGACAAAAACGATGGCGCTTGCGGCTGCTGAAATTTCATCAGCCGGTATTGAGGAGCTGACAAAGAATTGCCTGCAGCCACTAGTGGGGGGGTTACCATATCTAACTTCCTCTGATGCACATCGAATGATAGAATTTCTGCAGGGCCCCAAGAATATACTGTGCCTGGAAGAACCGACAATTGCCGAAATAAAAATGGCGTTGTGCGGCGAAGGGGGCAGAAGCTGTAGGCCTGGTTGTTTTATCAACGGCTGAGTCTTGTTTTAAAATAAGCAAGTATACACCATAATGTATTAATGCATGCAAAATGTAATGTCGTTATTAACCGCTGCCTATGGGCGCAGATAAAGTTTCTGTAGTCTAGTCAAGGAAAGGAAGAGATGAAGAATGGATTTAGAAAACAATTGTTGCTGTGGCGGAGAAAATAGGGAAAAAGCCCAGATTGATGAAATATTGGCCAAGTATGAAGGACGGAAGGGAGCACTTATTCCCGTTTTGCAGGAAATACAGGCCTTGTATAATTATTTACCCAAGGATGTCCTTGAATATGTGGCTGAGATGATGAAGATTCCTATCAGTCAAATTTATGGGTTGGTGACTTTTTACTCCCAGTTCCATTTAAATCCGAGGGGCCGCAATATTATCCGCGTTTGCCAGGGCACGGCTTGCCATGTCAGAGGCGGCAAAGTGATTTTGCAGGCTATAGAAAAACAATTGGGAATCAAGGCCGGTCACACCACTGAGGATCTGCGTTTTACCTTGGAAACAATAGCTTGTGTCGGCGCCTGCGGCTTAGCCCCGGTTATGCAGATCAATGACGATACGCATGGCCGACTGACCACTGAAAAACTGGCTGCTATTTTGGATAGATATAAATAAATCATGCGCGAATTATCTCTTCACATTCTTGATTTGATACAGAATTCCATTGAAGCTGAGGCCAAGACAGTTTTTTTGGGAGTCAACGAAGACGAAGAGGGCTACTTTGTTTTTCGTATTTGTGACGACGGCAGGGGTATGAACGAAGATTTTTTGAGTAGAGTCCGCGACCCGTTCGTAACAACACGGCTGACCCGTAGCGTTGGCATGGGTTTTGCGTTAATATCGATGTCAACGGAGCACAGCGGCGGACATTTGACGATTAGATCCAAGGAAGGTCAGGGTACTACAATCAAAGCAACATTTTTGCGAGATCATCTGGATCGGCCCCCTTTGGGAGACTTAGCGGCTACCTTAAAGGTCGTTTTAGTGGCAAACCCCGATTTACATTTTATTGTGCGGTATGTATCAGGTAAAAACAAATTTGCCTTCGATTCCAAGGCTATACGCGAAATACTCGGCGAGGATATAGATTTCAGTTTTCCAGAATTATATAGTTGGCTGGATGCATATCTGCGGCAGGAGATAAATAAAGTTAAAAATGAGCAGGAGGTAACGGGATGAAAACATTAGAGGATTTGAAGTCTTTGCGCGAAAAGCTAAAGAATGACATTAAAGTTCGCCATACACAGGGAACTAAAATAATAGTGGGTATGGGCACCTGTGGCATTGCTGCCGGAGCACGTGAGGTAATGACCGCAGTCCTGGACGAGCTTGCTGTAAGAAATATGCACGATGTACAGGTACAGCAAACAGGCTGTATCGGCATGTGCGAGAAGGAAGTCCTTCTCGACGTTATCCGCCCCAATGAACCGCGTATTACTTACGGCAATGTAACGCCTGCAGACGTGAAAAGAATTGTCGCAGACCATGTTGTCAACGGCCGGATAATCGAAGATCTCGTTGTTGGCAAGCTTGAGCAGTAAGAGTGATAAAATTTGGCACAGACCTAAAAATGGAGGGAACACAATGCAACATATTAGAGCGCACGTCCTTGTTTGTGCGGGTACCGGCTGTAAATCAGCAGGATCCAAAGAAGTGGAGCTGGCGTTTCAAAAAGAAATAAAGGCCAAAGGGCTAGCCGATGAAGTAATGGTTGTAGAAACCGGCTGCCACGGTTTTTGTGAATACGGACCGCTGGTAATAGTCTATCCTGAGGGGACTTTTTATTCCCGCGTAACAGCGGAAGACGTACCGGAAATAGTTGAATCCCATTTGTTAAAAGGCCGTCTGGTCGAACGCCTCATGTACCACGAGCCTCTTACGCATGAAAGCATTCCTAAATATTCCGATATTAATTTTTATAAAAAGCAACACCGTTTGGTTTTGGGCAACTGCGGCTGCATAAATCCGGAGCAAATAGAAGAGTATATTGCCGTTGGCGGCTACGAAGGACTGGGCAAGGCGTTAACCCTGATGACGCCGGACGAAGTAGTGGATGAAGTGAAAAAATCCGGCCTGCGCGGTCGTGGCGGCGGCGGTTTTCCGACCGGCTTGAAATGGAGTTTTGCCAAGCAGTCGGTGAACGATAAAAAATATGTTATCTGTAATGCTGACGAAGGCGACCCGGGCGCCTTCATGGACCGCAGCGTCCTGGAGGGCGACCCGCACAAAATTTTGGAAGGCATGGCTATCTGCGGCTATGCCATCGGCGCTGACGAGGGCTATATATACGTGCGCGCTGAATACCCGCTGGCCATTAAGCGGTTGCGCGTCGCCATCGAGCAGGCCGAAGCTATGGGCTTGTTAGGCGAGAATATTTTCAACTCCGGTTTTAATTTCCAAATACACATCAAAGAGGGCGCCGGCGCCTTCGTTTGCGGCGAGGAAACAGCCCTTATGGCCTCAATCGAGGGTAAAAGAGGCATGCCAAGGCCGCGTCCGCCTTTCCCTGCGGTTTCCGGTCTTTGGGGAAAACCCACTAATATAAATAACGTAGAAACTCTCGCCAACGTACCGCTCATCCTTGTCAACGGCGGGGACTGGTACGCGGGTTTCGGTACCGAAAAATCGAAGGGAACCAAGGTTTTTGCTTTGACCGGTAAAATCAACAACACCGGCCTGGCCGAGGTGCCGATGGGTATAACCATGCGCGAAATTATTTTTGACATAGGCGGGGGCATCAACAACAACAAGAAATTCAAGGCAGTTCAAATCGGCGGCCCATCCGGCGGCTGTCTGCCCGAGGAATTGCTCGACCTGCCGGTAGATTATGATTCTCTGACCGCTGTCGGTGCGATGATGGGTTCCGGCGGCCTGGTTGTCATGGATGAAGATACCTGTATGGTAGATGTAGCGAAATTCTTTCTGAACTTTACGCAGTCGGAGTCCTGCGGCAAATGCACTCCTTGCCGCGAAGGCACAAAAAGAATGCTGGAAATCCTTACCCGCATAACTGAAGGGCAAGGACGGGACGGCGACATCGAATTACTGGAAAACATGGCAAAAAACATTAAAGAGACTGCTTTGTGCGGGCTGGGCCAAACAGCGCCTAATCCTGTTCTGAGCACGCTGAAATACTTCCGTCATGAGTATGAGGCACACATCAACGAAAAACGCTGTCCTGCAGGAGTTTGTGAAAAAATGGCTGTTTACACCATTACTGATAAATGCAAAGGCTGCGGTCTTTGCGCCAAGACTTGTCCTGTC
>RZYP01000392.1 GCA_009930275.1 Negativicutes bacterium | reverse complement strand
GAAGAGATTGAAAAACTGTTGCCTGAATTGCCGAAAAGTCCACGGGCTTTATTCAAAAGTCAAGGTAAAAAATAATATATGGGAACAACTGTCGTAAAAGTGAAGTTGTGGGGCATGGATGTTGGTTATCTGTCCTGGGACAAAAAAGCATCTCTGGCCGTTTTTGAGTATGAGCCTTCATTTCTTGAACAGAGGTTGGATATTGCCCCCATCACAATGCCAATTGACTCGCTGCGAAGTCAAAAACAGATGCCCTGGACAGGCAATGAAGATAAGTTGTATCAGGGACTACCTCCCATGATTGCAGACTCGCTGCCCGACAAATGGGGTGATTCGCTTTTTAAAGCATGGTTACGGGATAACAATATTCCTGCAAAGCATATTACCCCCATTGATCATCTATCGTTTATCGGCAATCGGGCAATGGGTGCATTGGAATACGAACCTGCACAAAATTTGGGGGATAGTTCATTTTTTTCAGTTGATGTACAACGGTTATACGATTTTGCCAAGCAGGTATTAAACGAAAGAGAAACAGTTGTTTTAAACAAGGAAAACTCCATTTTGTGGCAGGATTTAGTAAAAATCAGTTCATCCCCCGGTGGAAAACATCCCAAGGCAATTGTCGCTGTGAATGATGTTTCAGGAGAAGTTGTCTCCGGACAAGGAGTAATTCCTGAAGGCTTTCGCACTCACATACTCAAATACGATGATCATTCAGATTACCCTTTTGCCAAATTAGAATATGTTTATTACAGGATGGCCATTGATGCAGGAATCACAATGATGCCATCGGAGTTACGAACATACGGCGGGGTGACTCATTTTTTAACGGAGCGTTTTGACCGTATCGGAAACGATAAAATACATACCCAGACCTTGGCGGCAATGTCACCGGGGAGTGATAGTTACGAAGATATTTTTGCCGTAATCCGGAGGCTTAATTTGCCTTACGAAGACAGTCGGCAGCAATATTTGCGAATGGTTTTTAATGTATTGGCACGCAATGTGGATGATCATTCCAAGAATGTTTCATTTTGTATGAGTCGCAAAGGCGCTTGGCGGTTGTCACCTGCTTATGATGTGACTTTTAGTGTGGATATGGCTGCACCTTCTTATGTAAACAGACAATCATTGTCCGTGAACGATAAATACGAAAGCATTACCCGCAAAGATCTGGAAACTGTGGCAAAAAACAATGATATTCTGGAATACAATGCCCTTATTGACAGGGTAGTCTCTGCCCTTTCGGAGTTTGATCAACATGCCAAACGGCTGGATATAAATAAAATACTCATACAGCAAATTGCAAATGAGTTGATAAATGTATAAAATCAACTCATTGCAGGGTGGCGCAACACTTCGCCATAGTGCTCAATGTGTTGGTTTACAAT
>RZYP01000391.1 GCA_009930275.1 Negativicutes bacterium | reverse complement strand
TGTTATAACGAAATATTAGCGCATTCATTGCCTTTTACAGGGCGATGACGTTATTATGCAAAATTAAAACTTTCATAATCTCAACAGAATAAGTTGCTTAAGAAAGGTAAATTCTTCGTTAAGGCCGTGAATAGATTTTTATTTCTGTCGTTTTTCTATATATTTGTGATGGATAAAGTGATAACAACAAAAACAGGGCAGAAATATGCGCATACAAAAATTATTATTGATAGCCGGGATGATTCTGTTTTGTTTAACCGGACAGGGACAGGAGTTGCTGAAAGTGCTACAATCTCATCCTGTGCTGGCCTGGGGTGGCAGCGATGTCATCACTAATAACGATACTTCCTACCTGGTTGGAGTTGCTGCAGTTGAAGTGGGAACAAAAACCATCGCTTCACTCCGTCGTGTCGGAATGGTGAAAGCTCAAAAAGAGGTAGTTGCCTTTATCAGCGGTGCCGAAATCACTTCTTCCGAATCTATGCAGACTACCGAAACGGTAGTGGATACGAACGGGCACCGCACTCTTATTGTTAGTGATACCTATCGGGAACAAATCAGGGAAGACAGCCATGGATTTGCGAAAACGTTGCAGCCTTTAGGATTTTGGTATGAAGAGGATCAATCTGTTTTTTATTATGCAATATATAAACCCTTAATACCATAGAAAACCATGAAAAAATCAGCTACTTTATTGCTTTTCTTATGCGTTGTTGCAGGATTAGCTATGGCCCAGAATCCAGCCGACCTTGCCAAAACCGATGCAGTTCAGGAAACTCAGGAAGTACAGAACGACTACCAGGAATTTCCTGTTGAAGCCCTTAATAATTATATGATGAATGCCTTGTCGAAAAAAGGTAAATCATTGGGGACTGTTAACAGTGATGGAACGATTTATATTATTGGAGCGGCTACTACGGCACGGCCCAGCAATATGCCCGGTTTTATTAATTCACGGAATATTGCCTATAATATTGCAGAACTGGAAGCCAAAATGAACCTGTTACGGATGAGTGGCGAGGAACTGAAGTCGGGAAGAGGCTATTCGATGCTCGAAAATCTGGTGGAAGGGGAAGACCCTGATGCAAGAAAAAAGGCCTCCATGCTTCAAAAGGCGGCAAAAATTGTCGATACATCACTCGATAAAGCATTGAGTTATCTCGGCGTTTCGGATGAAGAGATTGCAAAAATGAATCAGTCGAAAAAAGAGGCCATGTTTGAGCAAAAATTTAATCAAACCATCACTTCACTGGTGGCAGGAATGGTGAAAGGCTGCGCTGTAGTGCGTATCGCCGAAGGTGACGCTGGAAAAGATGACTATCAGGTGGCCGTCTGCATGAAGTATTCTCCTGAATTTCAGTCGCTGGCATCCGTTATCCGGGAGAATAGCCAATATC
>RZYP01000390.1 GCA_009930275.1 Negativicutes bacterium | reverse complement strand
AATCGCCAGGTGGTCTTCAAGGCGGTGCGCCAAAATCTTTTGGCGCTTGTAAAAGGCGCTGCTTCGCAGCACCAATCATTTTTTCAGGTTGCTTGACGGAAGGTGGTAAGTAACTGCAATGTTACAAAACACGCGTATATCTCTAATTATATGCGATTTACAAGAGTTCACGCGATTTTCACTACTTACCACGTCCCCCGGATTAAGCTGGTTTTCGGGATTTGAGGGGGGAGGTGGTAAGTAACTGCAATGTTACAAAACACACGTATATCTCTAATTATATGCGACTTATAAGAATCTGCGCGATTTTCACTACTTACCACGTCCCCCGGATTAAGCTGGTTTTCGGGATTTGAGGGGGGAGGTGGTAAGTAACTGCAATGTTACAAAAAACACGTATATCTCTAATTATATGCGACTTATAAGAGTCTGCGCGATTTTTACTACTTACCACGTCCCCCGGATTAAGCTGGTTTTCGGGATTTGAGGGGGGAGGTGGTAAGTAGTGACTTTGTCAAAAAGCAACATATCTTTCTGTTATTTTGCACGTTAGAGGCAACAGACGATTTTTCGTTACTTACCACCTCCCTTGTTGAGAAAGATACGTGATATGTTTCAAAGATGGCATCCGTCCTGGCGATTGCCTGGGAGAAGCCTCTGTTGTTTTAAAGGTACATCAACACTTTGCGGACGGTGTTTAATCACTTTGGAATTGCCGATAAAATTGAGAATTATAAACAGTCCCGACTCAGAAGTCACAACGACAATAGAACGCTTCCTTTCTCCATGGTCAAGGCATTGCATTTTTGTCCATCATTGGACAATCACCCACTTTAACCAATACGTTTTCAAATAATAATAATATAGTACCGGTTTTTGTTTCCTGATTGTTTCTTGAGGAATTGGGCATATTTTAGTAATTTACTGAATCAATGCAAGTTACTTTGTATTCTAAAAAAAAGTATGTTTATGTTAACAAGAAAAATTCTTTTTTCAGAGCTTTTTACAGATTTTTGTGACGGGTCAGGTGATAAAATCCAAGTTATCATTCAGGCCCCGAACACCGAACAAAACCACTGCTTGGAGGTGCGTGGGGAGGGGTGCAATTCCTAAAAATACGAATCATGGGAATTGATATCTATTCGCTGGCCCTGGATTATCCCGATACAATCATCCAGGTAAAGGCAAGCGACCTGGTAGAGGCGGCTCATGTCTTCATGGAAGACCTGGAACCGGAACGCGAAACAAGAGGAAGAAAACCAACAAAAGAAACAACAGGACCGTACAATCCGAAAACCCTTTTGACCAAAAGAGAGGTGATGAAGTTGCTGGGGGTGGGTGAAACCACGTTGTGGAGGTGGCATACCAAGTACGATTACCTGCACCCGGTGATGATCGGCG
>RZYP01000389.1 GCA_009930275.1 Negativicutes bacterium | reverse complement strand
ATCTGGGATGAGTATCATCTCGACCAAGAAATCAACGATCGAGGCATAAAGGTGGATATGGATTTTGTTAAACAGGCCATCGCCATGGATGACATCTCTCATGAAAAACTACTAACCGCCATGCAGCAGATAACAAATCTTGATAACCCAAACTCCGTACAACAGATGAAAGGCTGGCTTTCCGAAAACGGTCTAGAGATGGAGACCCTCGGCAAAAAGGCGGTTGCAGAGAAACTTAAGGAAACCGATGGTCAACTAAATGAAGTTCTTTCGCTACGTCAGCAACTGGCAAAATCCTCAGTAAAGAAATATACAGCAATGGAAAATGCGGTTTGTAGTGATTCAAGAGCCAGAGGGATGTTTCAGTTTTATGGAGCTAACAGAACCGGACGCTTTGCCGGAAGGCTTGTGCAATTACAAAACCTCCCTCAAAACCATATGCCAGATTTAAAAGAGGCACGAAATATTGTCAGAAATGGTGATGTTGAAACACTAGAACTGCTCTATGAAGATATACCAGATACCCTCTCACAACTGATTCGTACAGCCTTTGTACCAAGAGTTGGTCATAAGTTTATTGTGGCTGACTTCTCAGCCATTGAGGCTCGTGTGCTTTCATGGCTTGCAGGCGAGGCATGGCGAACAAAGGTATTTGCTAGTGGTGGTGATATCTACTGTGCATCTGCCTCACAGATGTTTGGTGTTCCCGTTGAAAAGCATGGTGTGAACAGTCACTTGAGACAGAAGGGTAAAATTGCTGAATTGGCACTGGGTTATGGTGGTTCTGTTGGTGCGCTAAAAGCCATGGGTGCATTAGAGATGGGACTTGAAGAGGAAGAGTTAAAACCGCTTGTGGATGCCTGGAGAATGTCTAATCCCAATATCACACAGTTCTGGTGGGATGTAGATCGGGCGGCTAAACAATGCGTGAAGGAAAACAAATCACAAGAAACCCATAACATCGAGTTTCATTGTTTTAGTGGCATGCTTTTTATCGTGCTTCCCTCCGGCAGAAGGCTTGCCTATGTAAAACCTCGAATTGGTGAGAATCAGTTTGGTGGTGAGTCTGTGACCTATGAAGGAGTAGGTGGAACAAAGAAGTGGGAGCGTCTAGAAAGTTACGGTCCTAAGTTTGTAGAGAATATTGTTCAAGCCATCTCCCGTGATATTTTGATGTATTCAATGAAGATGCTTAGTATTTATCGTATTGTGGCTCATGTCCATGATGAAGTCATTATTGAAGCCGATCCTCAAATATCGGTTACTGAAATATGTAAACAAATGAGTCAAGTGCCACCTTGGGCAAAAGGGCTACTCCTTGATGCCGATGGCTATGAATGTGACTTTTATCAAAAAGATTAAAGAAATCATCAGATTTCACCTCCTGCCATGGCTACTAGGTAG
>RZYP01000388.1 GCA_009930275.1 Negativicutes bacterium | reverse complement strand
ATGCTGGCAATCATCGATTCGCTTGTTTCCATCATTCGGGCTTTGATCCGATCTAAACCGTAAGCTGTTTTCGCCTGTCCGAACTTGCCCTCGATAGGATTGCGTTCGCCCGGTCTTACGTGATTTGACACTGCCGGCGGTCTCCCAAGAGGCTTGGCTATAAGCCTGATGCCAAGTAATTTTAAGGCCTTACGGTTATCGCGTGTACAATAAATCTGATCAGCAAGTACTTCTCTGGGATAACACCCAAAGCGGGCTTTGTAATTTTCAATGTAATCCATCATATGACTGCCTTCATTGAAGGCTTCCCAGCTAATTTCGTCCAAAAATGACAAGCCATCAATCATTGATAAATGTATTTTTGAGCCAAACTCAACCTTTGCATGACTTTTTCCCCTGACAATCGGCCTGACATGGGGCTGATGAATGCTTACAATACGATGGTCTACCTGATGGGTACGATTATCGTACATTTGCTTTTGCTGCTGATAAACTGTGTTGATTACCAAAAAATATTTGTATTGCCTGGCATCAAGTGGAATTATCTGATAGGTGTCCAGGAGTTGGTTTATCGACCGGAGGTTCCGTGCCAGGTAACCCAACTGAGCGCCAATAGCTTTGCGAATGGTTCTGTGTGATTTGTTTTTCTTTTGTGCGGTGCTGAGATACGTTTTTCGGGCCTTCTTACGATAAGTCCTTGGTTTTTGTTGATGATAGTCAACATCATAAAGTAAGTCTATCAATTCTTCGCTCTTTTCTCTGGCAGAGGAAAGCAAATCCAGGTCAGTTGGAAAAGCAATATCCTGTGGGCATGCCGTTGCATCCATCAGTAAACGCCCTCTGTTTTTCAAAGATGCATCATCCGGTAGATTTTCTGCTTGATTGGATGATGATTGATTGTTTCCCAAATCCGATGCTGAATCCTTTTCATTCTTTTGTTTTGCCTTGTTTGAATCACCTTGTTTTGCATCAAACTGCGTTTTAAGCGATATGATCCGTTCGTTGATGGCTTTGAGTTGCTCAAAACCAAGCCTTTTTCGAAACTCAACAAACAATGAAGCATCAAAGGGCGGCTCATTGGTAAACCCGGAATAGCCAAGAAAGTACTGCATGTAGATGTTCTCAGCTATCTGTTCAACAGTCTCACGGTCGTCGAGATTGCACATGTGTTTAATGATTACCGATCCGATAACAACCCGTGGATTGATGGGTGGCCGACCAGTGGTGCTTATCCCAACATGTTTGCGGTAAAGATTACAGATTTCATCCCAGGGTATCAATTTGGCCAAAACTACCCATCGGTTGTTTGGGTTGAGCGATTTGGCAAATGGGGTTTCAAATCCTTCAAAAGTTAACTGTTTTGTACTAACATAATCGTGTGCAAGTGCACGCTTTTTTCGCTGTTTT
>RZYP01000106.1 GCA_009930275.1 Negativicutes bacterium | reverse complement strand
TTGGGCGGCTGATGACTGTTTAATATTTTCAAACCTTAATGGTGTTATCAATAAGTATATTTATTATTTTCTAACGACAAAGCAAGATTTTATTCGTTCTAACGTTAGAAGGGCAAGTATTCCACGTTTATCAAGGAGGGTGATTGAAAACCTACAAATTCCCTTCGTGTCGTTAGAAGAACAAGAACGCATCGTTGCCATTCTCGACCGCTTCGACACGCTCTGCAATGATTTGACGAGCGGTCTGCCTGCAGAGATCGAAGCACGGCGCAAGCAATATGAATATTACAGGGACCGGATTTTGACGTTCAAGGAGAAGGTCGCATGAGTCTATTCAATATCGTTGCGGAAACGGCGGAATATACTGTAGTTTCAGAGTATAAGCCCGAAAGCAGGGTAGCAGCGGCTTATCAGGGGGAGGCTGCTCTCGAGCGCGAGTTTATTTGCCTGCTCGAGGCTCAGGGATATGAATACCTGAGTTTTAATAATGAAGCCGCCCTGATATCGAACCTCAGAAAGCAGTTGGAGCTCCTCAACGGCTATGACTTCTCCGATGCTGAATGGAGAAGGTTTTTCTCGGAGTGCATCGCCAGAAGCAACGAAGGTATTATAGAAAAGACCCGCAAGATACAGGAGGATCACGTGCAGATCCTGCACCGTGATGACGGTTCGACAAAGAACATTTACCTGATAGACAAAAAAAACATCCATAACAACAAGCTGCAGGTAATAAACCAGTACGAAGAATCAGAGGGAGCACACGACAGTAGGTATGACGTTACTATCCTTGTAAACGGTCTTCCACTTGTCCACACAGAACTGAAACGCAGGGGAGTCGCCATCAGGGAAGCCTTTAACCAGATCAAGCGCTACCAGCGGGAAAGCTTCTGGGCGTCAAGCGGTCTTTATGAGTATATACAAATATTTATTATCTCAAACGGCACACATACCAAATATTACTCAAATACAACACGTTCAAGCCATATAAAGGAATCAGGCAGTGCAGACAGCAGCAAGAGCAGCAAGAAGACCAGCAACAGCTTTGAGTTCACTTCATACTGGGCGGATGGAAACAACAAAACCATTGCAGACCTGACCGACTTTACCAAGACATTTATGGCCAGGCATGCGCTGCTGAACATACTCACAAAATACTGTGTATTTACTTCTGAAAACCTCCTGCTCGTCATGCGTCCCTATCAGATAGTAGCGACAGAGCGGATATTATCGCGGATAGAAATATCAAATAACTACAAAAAAACCGGCACAATTGAAGCAGGCGGGTATATCTGGCACACTACTGGCAGCGGCAAGACTCTAACCTCTTTTAAAACTGCCCAGATCGCCTCAGTTTTACCTTATGTCGACAAGGTGCTGTTTGTTGTTGATCGTAAGGACCTCGACTACCAGACGATGAAAGAATACGATAAGTTTCAGAAGGGCGCCGCAAACAGCAATACATCAACAAAAATACTGCAAAAACAGCTTGAGGACTCCTCTTCGCATATCATAATCACCACCATCCAGAAGCTCGATGTCTTCGTATCCAGGAACAAAGAGCAGGATGTTTTCAGGAAGCATGTTGTCATTATCTTTGACGAATGTCATCGTTCCCAGTTTGGAGACATGCACAATAAAATCGTAAAATCTTTCAGGAATTACCATCTGTTCGGTTTTACCGGGACACCGATCTTCGCAGCCAATGCCGGAAACGGAGGAAATCCGCTTTTAAGAACTACGCCTCAGGCCTTTGGCGACAAACTGCATACCTACACGATAGTGGATGCCATTAACGATCAGAATGTCCTGCCCTTCCGCATCGACTACATCAATACAGTAAAGATGAAGGAAAACGTTAAGGATAAAAAAGTGTCGTCGATAGACAGGGAAAACGCCATGGCCGACCCTGTAAGGATACGTGACGTTGTTTCCTATATTATCGATCACTTTGACCAGAAGACCAAACGAAACAGCTTCTATTCTCTTCAGGGACAGCGCGTATCAGGTTTCAACTCCATTCTGGCAGTAAGCTCGATCCCTGTGGCGAAAAAATATTACACAGAACTCAAGAAGCAGCTCGCAGAGCGCGGACGCAAGCTCAATATCGCCACCATCTTCAGCTACAGCGCAAATGAAGCTGACCCCGAGGACGTATTCCCGGATGAGGGGTTTGATACTGACAGCCTGGATCAGTCCTCCCGAGACTTTCTGGAATCTGCGATACAGGATTATAATGTCGATTTCAAGGTAAATTTTGACACATCCTCACAAAAATTTGAGAATTATTATAAAGACCTCTCTCTACGAATCAAACGGCGCGAGGTGGACCTTTTGGTCGTTGTCAATATGTTCCTGACCGGTTTTGACGCGACGACCCTTAACACCCTTTGGGTGGACAAAAACCTCAGGCAGCATGGACTAATACAGGCCTTTTCCCGTACCAACCGCATACTGAACTCTGTCAAGACTTTCGGTAATATTGTCTGTTTCCGTGATCTACAGGAAGAGACAGATAAAGCCATAGCCCTTTTTGGAGACAAGGATGCCAAAGGGCTTGTCCTGCTTAAAGGCTACGAGGCCTACTATTACGGTTTTGATGAAGAAGGTAAACATCAGCCGGGCTATGCTGAGCTTATTGCAGAGTTGAGCCAGACATTCCCGCTGGGACAGGCGATTAACGGGGAACAGAACCAGAAGGAATTTATCCGATTGTTAGGGGCTATCCTCCGGCTTAAGAATATCTTGGTGTCATTTGATCAATTCCACAGCAACGAGATCCTTTCGAACCGACAGTTTCAGGATTATCAGAGCCTATATATCGACCTTTATCAGGAGTTCACAAAAGATAAGAACGCAGATAAAGAAAAGATCAACGATGATATTATTTTTGAAATTGAGCTGATCCGGCAGGTCGAAATAAACATCGACTACATCCTTATGCTCGTCGCAAAGTTCCATGAATCGAACTGTGAAGACAAGAGCATCCTCGTTTCGATAGACAAGGCCATCGGCTCCAGCTTCCAGCTGCGGAGCAAGAAAAAGCTGATCGAAGATTTCATCGAGACCGTCAATGCTTCCACTTTGGTGGAGGAGGACTGGCGAAGATATGTCCATGAGCAGAAAGAAGCAGATCTTGCAGCCCTGATCAGCGAAGAAATGCTTAAGCAGGAAGAGACGAAAAAATTCATTGATAACTCTTTCCGTGACGGTGCGCTGAAGACGTCAGGCACAGACATCGACAAAATCATGCCGCCGGTTTCAAGGTTCAGTGGTGGAAAGAGAGCTGCAAAGAAGCAGACCATCATCGACAAGCTGATGGAATTCTTTGAAAAATATCTTGGGCTGGTGTAGACATTCAGACTTTAAATAAACGTTGAAACGTATTTTTCTGTTTTTACAAGCTTCTTGGACTTACTATCCTTTGCCTTCTTCTTAAGGGAGGCAAGTTCCTCCGTCAGTTCAAACCTATCTGTAAAATTACGGCCGTTATTGTTGATCGCGACAACCGTAATGGTCATCAACGGAAACTCTTCGATCTCTCCCTTTCTGTTGCAGGTAATGATAAATCCGCGCTCTACAGCCGCCTGATCGTAAAGGGCCAGGACCTCATGCTCGAAATCGTTTATAAGGTCATGAAAAAAGGATTCGTCTGTATGGTCACTTAATATGACAAGGAAGTCGTCTCCGCCTATGTGTCCAAGAAATTCGCTCTCAGGCAAGGCTGACGAAAGCTTATCAGCAAGGAGCTTTATCACCAGATCGCCCTTTTCAAACCCATAAACATCATTGTATGCCTTAAAGTTGTCGATATCGATGTAAGCCACACTGTACCTATCCTGGCAAGATATAGCCCGGTCAAGCTTCCTCTCTATGATCTGGTTTCCGGGAAGGCCGGTTAAAGGATTCTGATTTTTTGCTGTTGATACTTCCAGTTCAGTTGTCTTCAGAAGCAGTTCTTTTACAGTAACGACGCCAGAGTACTTGCCTTCTTCAGTGATAACAATGAAATCATATATTTTATCGTTTGGCCTCGACATAGAGGTGGAAGATACTGTACTGACAGGAGTTTCGTGGTCCGCGGAAAGGAAATCCCGGTCCATGATCTCATATACCGATCTTCTTGCGTTGAGAGTGAAGCCGTATTGACCGCTCAGCTTTATCGCCAGTTTTTCCCGCGATATTATTCCGACAGGATAACCATCTTCAACCACACATACTCCAAAACGCCCCTCGTCAAGCCTGAACATATCATAAACATTCGATATGAGCTCGTTCGGTGAGACAGTTTCGGCATAGGTCGAAAGATTCTTGATATAAAGACTGGAAACGGTATTCTGCATAATATGGTTCTTCTTCAGGTTAATAGTTCTGAGAGTCTGCAGAACGTCATGTTCGATTTCCCGTATCTGAGCGTCCGGTCTCTGTATAATGTATCCTTGGCCATATGGCACGTCGAGACCGACCAGTGTGTCCATTTCCTCATATGTTTCTATCCCTTCGGCTATAAGAGAAACATTGGATTCTTTTGAGAATTCCACCATGCCTTTTACAAGAGCATATTTCATCCTGTCTGAATTTATATTGCGGATCAGTTTCATATCAAGCTTGAGATAGTTCGGCCGGACATCACTGATAAGATTGAGACCGGAATATCCTGCACCTCCGTCATCTATGGCTATTTTGAAATTCTGGCTTTTATAGTTGTTGATCGTTGCAAGGAAGCCTCTTAGATCCATAATCACGTTTCTTTCGGTGATCTCAAAAATGACATTTTCCGATGCGATATCGTGTTGTGCAAGGAAGGATTTCGTGAAACCCTTTTTGTATGTTTCGTAATTTATTATGTTGGGGTTTACGTTTATAAAGAGTTTTTTACTGTAGGGAGGTATCATGAATTCGAACGCAGCCTCCAGGGCCTTTTTTCTGCAGAGCATTTCAAGCTCCCACAGCCGGTTGTACTTTTCAGCAACAAGAAAAAGCATCTCCGGATCTTTTATTTCACTTTCACACGTTACCCTGCTCAGTGCTTCATGCCCGAGGATATCGCCGTCTCTCAGTGATATTATTGGTTGAAAAACTGTCCTTATCTCTTCGTTTTTTATGATGTAGTCAAGCGAATTTTTCTGTTCATCTGTTATTTCGGCACAGTTCGTTGTCAATCGATTTTCCCACCCTGCTCTCTATAATGTTGATGTAAGTCTATCAAAACGATGTTTAATAAATATATACGTTTCGTAAAAGCTGAGTAAATTATTAGAAACGTTGTCAATGACATCCGACAATTTCGGTTATGGAAAATTTCCCTCTAACTCAAAATTTACTGTTACTGGATTTACGCAACTATGAATATTATTTTCGGACAAAGTCAAAAATCATGCTCTGGAGGTTTCAAAAATAAGCATCCGGAATTTCTGGATTCCGGATGCTTAATAATATTAAACTTGCTTTACCTATTATTTTTCAATATTTCGAACTGCCCGGATTACACTATTCCCTCCAATTTATCCGCCCACCACTGAGCCAATTCTGCCCTTTGCTTCATAAAGATATCGGTCGAATACTGAAGCTTTCCGTCTGCGGTAACAGCATCAAGAAAGATCTTCACGATGACATAAACGTCTTTTAGACGTAATTTCCTCCGGTTTGAATTCATCCTTCATGATGGCTTCAGCGGAATAATGCATACCGAACGCTGTCTGGGTATCGCTTTTGACACCTATCTTCGTCATATGCTTGCATTAATAGATGATTGGTATTTACAGAAAAATTGTAGACTATAATATCTTGGAGATAATCGATAACAAAGGGTGGATAAAAAGTGACCCATCTTAAAAAAACTTATGCGATAAGATGTTATGCTGGAACAGCAATGTTGGGCATTTGGCTGTTGAGCCAGACAGTTCAGTTCACTTTTAAACCTGTTTATTCGAGCCTTTCGACATCAATAATGCTCGATGAAGGTGGGTATATCCTGCTTTCGGCAATGTGGCTTGTAGCTAACAATGCGATGCGCGCAATATTCCTTTATAGCGGATGGTTTATGTTATCAGATGGTATTGCTGAAAAATTTAATTTAAAATATATTGAGTGGATTCTTCCTCCTGTCGCTATTCCAATAAGTTATTTTGGTATCGCCTTTCTGAATTTTCCATCCGTGCCTCATTTCGGAGTTCCGGCAGTTATTACATTGATCAGCGTATGGCTACTACAGTATATTGCTCGTGACGTTACAAGGACAGGCTATAAATTCGCAATTCAGGCAGTAGTCGTTTTTTCGATTCAGTGGCTTGATCTTATACCAATGCTTACACCATATGGTTTTGGTTGGGGAGAACTGAGTTATGCTGTAAAGAACACCTCAAAATTAATGGAAAAAGATAAACTGTTGAATGTGATGTGCAGCATAGCATTCTGTTTAAGTTCTTTAGCGTCGCTTATCCTAACCAAACTTTTCGTAAGTTACGAGAAACAGATCAAACAATTGAGACTTTTAAGGCAGCGTGAAGGACAAATTACTGCGATGCGTACAAAACAGGCTCGCCTGAGGCTTTACCAGGAAATGCAGTATCTTGTGCATGACCTGAAACGTCCTCTTACCACTATATTTGGTCTTGCCGATTTATTGTCAGCTTCAAAAGAAACGGAAACAGCTTCGCACAGCCACGCGATACTTGCTTCTGCTGAAAAAATGGATCAGATGATCAGTGAAATTAAGTATCCAGACTATGTTAGAGATACTACCGTTGATGAAATATTAAATTACACAATGTCCCAGGTACGCGTTATGTGTTGGGGTTCAAAAGTTAAAGTCAATATCGCAAAAGAACTGTTAAATTGTAATCTGACCTTGAATGTTATACGTTTTTCGCGCGTGTTGGTCAATTTGTTGGATAATTCTTGGCATGCGACAA
>RZYP01000105.1 GCA_009930275.1 Negativicutes bacterium | reverse complement strand
AACCGCTAAAACCAAGTCATGATTTTTCCCGGGAAGTGATTTGATAAAACCCGGGATATATTGATGATTTTTTCCGGGAGAGTCTATTGACAAAACACATGCTTCTGAGAGTAACATCCAGACCAAAGAAAAAGACCCCGGCAACTCTGTATTTTCATTGCCGAAATCTCTGCACTTGTCCTGCCGGATTTTCTGTAGTTTCATTGCCGTTTATTATGTACTTGTACTGCCATTTTTTCTGTACTTTACATTGCCGCTACCAGTGTGTGTAATTTCGAAGTAGGTGGTAAAAAACTCATATTATCTTGGCAATGTATTTGTTGAGAAAGTGAACTTTATTGAGAATGGTGAATCAGCGTCCGTCATAAAGAAGACTTTTAGCAACGGGAGTTTTGTGGCAGAGGCTATAAATGGCGAAACTTCTACTGTACTTAAAGGGAAAAGTGCCAAACCGGTTATACAAATACCTCAATTTCAAGTGGAAGCAATCGAGATATCATATCATCACTACACACCGTATTGGTATGCAGGATATGATGATTACTCTCAAAACGGAGTTGTATTAACAGTCGCAACTATTGCGGCGCTGATAGTTGCAAACACTGGTCTCGGGGTTTCAGCTGCGACGACAGTAGCTAGTGCAATTTATACTGCATTGGGATCAAATATTTATTCTGATATCTACTTTAGAACTTATCGTTATTATGCCACACTTGAATACGGTCCGGGATTACCTACGATTTGGTATAATAAGTTTGTCACTTATACTTATTCTGATGCGGCAAGAACACACATCTTGACTGGACCCACTACCGAAATATATGAATCTATAGGCCCAATGTGAAAGTAGTAATTTAAAAATGGTAAAAGGAAAAATTTTTACCCAAGTAATCGGGTGGATAATACTGATCGTTGGAATGTCGATATTTTTGTTTGTGAGGGAAACAACATTTTATGTTAGGTTGATTGCCATAGGTAGCAGCATTTCGTCTTTTTTGTTACTTACAGCTTCTAAAAAGCAAAAAAAAATGTAATGCTAAAAGCCTGCCGTGGAAAGCCAGCTCAATTTTTTCGGGGCCTTCCGAAAAAATTGAGCTGGACATGTTTAAACTCACGAGGACCATCAAAAATACTTTTCTTACACGAATAAGTATGCTCGAAATGCTTTTATTCTTTGTTGCGCCATGAAAACGACTACTCGTGCCAAACGACATGAAATCAAAGTCTGACGTTTGATATGGTATGGATGTGGGGATTTACTATGGCTACTCCAAAAAAGGGGAATAGAATGAAGAAAAATCTTGCTGGCATTATAATTATTTCATGTTTCTGCATTGCTTATACTTTGGTTAAATTTCAGATTGATTTTTCTGGCGAAGAAGAATTTGTATATAAATTTCTACAAAGCAACTATAATATTTCAGAAAAAGGCATATCTGAATTTTCGAATGTTTTTATAAATCAAAACGGAAGCCAAACTGAGAGTGATTTAGAAATATACATCAAAGAAAGATACGGTAAATATTTTACCCAAAAAGGAATGACGGAATCAATTGAAAGCAAATCAATAATCAGCAATGAATTTTCTTTGATGGTTAATAATTACCATATTGAATCTGAAAAGCCATCTATATCTAAAAGTACTTTCTATACGCCTGAAAGTCCGTGCTATGATTTTGAAATTGAAACCAAGATTATTGATAAATCTGCAGATGTATTGCTTTGCTATCCAACAGGTGTCATATATTTGAAAAAGACATTTTGGGGTTGGAAGATAGATAGATTTCTATCAGATTATAGAACGAGTGTCAGTTTTACATTAGAAACGAAAGAATATAACTGATATTAATACATTTTCCAGAAGATAATTATATGATATCTAATTTGATTATAATTGAGCTCTTTAACCGATAAGTTTGAAAAATTGAATAACCAGCTGCAATAGAACCGTCACACACCGTGGCGGTTTTTATTTGAAAACATAAGGAGGACGCCATGAAAGATGCTTTTAATCAACGCTATAAAAATGTCTGCCAACTGGCAGAACAGCAGGCTGAAGTCTTCGCTGAGGTTGTATCAAAATCATTTGACGATTTGGATAGCCTGGGAGAATTTGTCGATACCCTCTTCTACATGCATTCCATTACCGATGATGAGCAGTTCGCAGTATTTCTTGGAATGATGTTCGAAATCATGGGCTGCGAGATGCCTGAAGAAATCGACTGCCATATTGTCATGGAGCAAAGACCGAGTATTTTCTACAACTACTTCCTGACCTCATTCCTGACGTCGGTTTTGAATCGTGTTGGAGGTGATCAGCCGTGTCCTGCAATGTAATCGCCATCGCCAATCAGAAAGGCGGAGTCGGCAAGACTACCACCTGCACCAATTTAGGCATCGGGTTGGTTGCCGAAGGAAAAAAGGTTTTATTGGTGGATTGTGATCCCCAGGGCAGCCTGACGATCAGCCTGGGCAATCCTCAGCCGGATCAGCTGCCGGTGACACTTGCAACCATTCTTGGAAAGACCATGAATGATATGGAACTATCTTCGAAAGAAGGCGTCCTGCAGCATGCTGAAGGTGTGGATCTGATGCCCGCCAACATCGAATTGTCCGGTCTTGAAGTTTCACTGGTCAATGCCATGAGTCGAGAAAAGATTCTCAAACAGTATCTGGATGGGGTTAAGCCTGGTTATGACTATGCACTGCTGGATTGTATGCCCTCTCTTGGCATGCTGGAACCTTTATTGTCTGCGGACTCAGTGAGGATGATTTTGATTCCCTGACTCCTGAGCTTGCAGAAAAATACCACGAGAAATTTGCCGCCCCGGAGATCTTCATGAAAATGGGCAGCCACATTGTTGCTATCCCTGTTAAGCCAAAGGATGAGCTTCATGCCGCCAAGCCCAAACAAAAATCTACCGAGCCTTCGCTTTAGGTGCCCTACAATTGAAATAGCCTTCTCAAATGGACTGCTTATGAGAAGGCTATTTTTTTACAAGGATACTTATTTCGTTCGGCTGATACGTATTGTTGTAAATCAGTCAAATAAAATCAGAGACTTTGAATCAATCCCCTTAGGGCTTCCATGACATCCTCATAGGCGATCCTTTCAGCGTACCGATAATCTCTTGCGTACTTATACCATCTGGATTTTAGTGCATCGCTTCTACTGATTTCATCTAATCGATTGCTGATGTTGGTAAAGATATGAGTTGTTTCCCTGTGTGTGGCCGTTGATTTCAGCGCTTCAACAAAAACAGAATGCTCAAAACTCTGGGTCTTAGCCAGGATATATACATCGTAAAAATCCCTGGGCCGTGTATTCAGTTCGCCTCTTCTCAAAATAGTTTCAACTTTTTCTGCCAAGACGGTTTCGATGTTATAAGCCCAGATACCGAAGCTGCCTTCTTCGAAAATCATCTTGAAGACATAAAGGACTTCCTTAGGCGTAATTGCATCCCCTGTTGTGATATCAATCTGCATGGGGGTCGTGATTGTATCGTAATCAGCGATAATGCCCACCCGATAACCGCCATACGCATCATCGTCCCTGATGGCGTCGATCCCTGAAAACGAGAATGACACATCATCATCAATGGAAATGCTGCAGATTTCCTTGATTGCTTGGGTCAGCGATTCAACGTTGATAGGATAATTTCTGATCGTAGCATCCATATCCATAGTTGACCGGTTGTCGATACCGAC
This sequence comes from Negativicutes bacterium, assembly GCA_009930275.1. The sequence continues at coordinate 3,216 of RZYP01000105.1, read as the reverse complement.
AAGCGCTGCAATCAACATGCCGCCTTTCAGGATGAATTTATCCTGATACTTCGATTTTGAAAGCCTTTCCAGGAACCGTTCAAACATGTAGTTTTGAAGCACGACCTGAGCGGACATATCTTTCTTCCTGGCCAAGTTTCTGATTTTTGCTTTCAAGCTCATGGCTTTTCCGCTCATAGCAACACCTCCAGGTAAGTTTTGAGAATCACTTCAATTTTTAGCTTCCTGGCATAATCCATCAGAATCGAATGATCCGCAGATTTCAATTTCACAAATCGCTTCAAGGCATCATTTAAGATCTGAACGTCGATACGGCTTCTGCTTCTGATTAAATCGCAGATGGTTCTTTCAACATTGTAAGTCCTGATTGGATTGCCATGCGAACTCTTAATCGTTTCTACACCTAGCTCATGCAGATCCTTTCTGATGTAATAGATTTTGAATCGGTCGGCCACTGATCCAACCACTTTGTAACCGCTTGGCACAGAGGCTGAATACTCGAATGGTGTCCTGTCCGAAAGACCATGCAGATAGAGCGCCGTTTCATGAGAATAAATCAGTTTCGGATATTTCGTTTGCATGGAAAACATTTCATCTTCAATGGAATCCTTTGAAACGTAAACACCGCGATCAACTCTTTCCAGTTTTCCTTCAGCTACCATCATCTGGAGATAGACTCTTGGAATTTCATAGGCATCGAGGTCAGCGCTTAAAATTGTGCCGTGTTGTTTTTTAATGAGTTCTTCAAGTTTTTCAGCGTAATTCATGACCATCACCCTTTTTACAAATATACTTATATTATATGCAATTTAAGTATATTTGTAAATAAGATTATTCGCGCATACCGTTTTAGCCATGGACTTACCGTACTTTTTCATGTTCATGCAGAAGCGGCGAGCCTGATATGAATCGTATTGTTATCGCGAAAGGAGGAATTATAGATGCAGGAAGAAGTGGTAAATAGAACCGTTGCCCTAGCCGTCAATTCAAGCAGAATGACTACTCATGTTCTGAAGGCTGCGTTGATCAAGCTATTGGCTGAGATGAAAAGGAGTCGGGATAGCCCGCTGCAGATCCCCCACGGCAAGCAGACAGTGAAGGCGCTCATCGGGCAGAATGCCGGGGTCTCCAATATCGAGATCACAGACAAAAATATTAAATCCTTTGAGCAGGTAGCCAGAAAATATGGTGTGGATTACGCCCTCAAAAAGGACAACACCGGTGATAAGCCCAAATATCTGGTCTTTTTCAAAGCCAGGGACGCGGATGCACTGACAGCTGCTTTCACGGAATACACGGCGAAGGTCCTCAAAAAGGATAAACAACCGTCCATTCTGGAACAGCTGGCCAAGTTCAAAATACTGGTTCAGGCTAAGGTTATTGACCGGGTGAAAAACAAAGACAAGGAGCTGACGCGATGACAGGAAAAATCAAGCGATTGCTCCTTAAAAACCTCCCCTATGTTTTCATAGCGCTGGGTGCAACCAAGATTGGTGAAGCTTGGCGCTTTTCTGCGGGAGCGGATATTTCCCAGAAAGTATTACACCTGATGAATGGCTTTACATTGGCATTCCAGTCACCGTGGCCGAGCCTGCTGCCCGCCGACCTAATCTTGGGCACAGCCGTTGCTGCTGGCATCAAGCTGGCGGTCTATCTCAAAGGCAAAAATGCCAAGAAGTACCGAAAAAACATTGAATATGGTTCAGCCCGCTGGGGTAGACCTGAGGATATCAAGCCTTTCATTGATCCGACCTTTCGCAGCAATGTCATCCTCACGGAGACGGAACGGCTGACCATGAACAACCGCCCTAAGGACCCCAGATTGGCACGCAATAAGAACGTCATGGTAGTGGGTGGTTCCGGTTCTGGTAAGACGCGGTTTTGGCTCAAGCCCAACCTTATGCAGTGTCATTCCAGCTATGTGGTCACTGATCCCAAGGGCAGCGTCGTCGTGGAATGCGGCAATATGCTGCTTCGGGAAGGCTACAAGATCAAGATCCTCAACACCATAAACTTCAGCAAATCCATGCGCTACAACCCTTTTGCCTACATCCGAAGCGAGAAGGATATCCTGAAGCTGGTGACGGCGCTCATTGCCAACACCAAGGGTGAAGGCAAGGCCGGAGATGATTTCTGGGTCAAGGCGGAGACCCTGCTCTACACCGCACTCATGGGATACATCCATTATGAGGCTCCGGAGAGTGAGCAAAATTTCGCGACGCTCATTGAGCTCATTAATGCATCCGAGGTGCGGGAGGACGACGAGGACTTCCAGAACCCGGTGGATCTCATGTTCGCCGCTTTGGAGGAACGAGACTCGGAGCATTTTGCTGTCCGGCAGTACAAAAAGTACAAATTGGCTGCTGGGAAGACCGCCAAATCCATCCTCATCAGCTGCGGGGCCCGTCTTGCGCCCTTTGATATTAAAGAGCTCAGAGACCTGACGGCCTATGACGAAATGGAACTGGATGCCCTGGGGGATCGGAAAACGGCGCTGTTCATCATCATCAGCGACACCGATGACACCTTCAACTTCCTGGTTTCCATGGCTTACACGCAGCTCTTCAATCTGCTGTACGACAAGGCAGATGACGTCTATGGCGGACGTCTGCCTGTGCATGTGCGCTGCCTTATTGATGAGGCGGCGAATATCGGTCAAATTCCCAAACTGGAAAAGCTGGTGGCCACCATCCGAAGCCGGGAGATCTCGGCCTGTCTGGTGCTACAGGCACAATCCCAGCTGAAAGCACTTTACAAGGATCACTGCGACACCATTATCGGCAATATGGACAGCACGATCTTTCTGGGCGGCAAGGAGCGCACCACATTAAAAGAGCTTTCAGAAACCCTTGGGAAGGAGACCATCGACACCTTCAACACCGGGGAAAGCCGAGGCCGTGAAGTTTCCCACAGTCTAAACTACCAGAAACTCGGAAAGGAGCTGATGAGCATCGACGAACTGGCCGTGCTGGACGGCGGCAAATGCATTTTGCAGCTGCGCGGGATACGGCCTTTTCTCTCAAGTAAATATGACATCACCAAACACCCCAACTACAAGTACCTCTCCGATTCTGACCCGCGCAACGCTTTCAACATCGAGAAGTACTTGTCCACCCGTGTGTTTTGTCAATAGACTCTCCCGGAAAAAATCATCAATATATCCCGGGTTTTATCAAATCACTTCCCGGGAAAAATCATGACTTGGTTTTAGCGGTT
>RZYP01000387.1 GCA_009930275.1 Negativicutes bacterium | reverse complement strand
AAAGCTTTGTGGAAGAATGAAAGAAAAGATCTAACGGTAGAATGGTCAAAAAATTAAAGGAGGAAGATTTGAATGTCTACTTTTAAATGTTCTAAGCTTGATTCTAATGATTGGGGCAGTTGTTTCTACAAGCAATTCAGTGATTGCAACAACTGGAAATGATAAGCTAGCAGAGCAGAATTCATTGCAGAACTTCTCAATTTTGCCGAACAAAATGATTTAGCAGTGGATGATTTTAAGTTTTTTGACATCAATCTTTCATTCAGAAGAAAAGATTAAAGGAGGAAAAAAATGAAAAATTTTCTTAAATGCCCTCATTGCGGAGAACATACAATTGAATATATTATTACTGAAATGAGTTCATCAGAAGTGATTATTGAAGTTTTTTGTACAGAAAAAAACTGCAAATTTCATAAAGAGAAAACTATTTTAATTGAAGATTTCTTAATTTTCTAAAATTGAAAGCATTAAAAAAGACGGCTCGTATGAGCCGTCTTTTTGTATATAGTTAATTAAGCTTAGATTGTGCCAGTGATATTAAGAACTGAGTAGTAATCAGGTCTTAGAAGAACATTAGCATAACGTGATCTGGCAACGATGCTTGGCTGACCTTCAGCAAAGTAAATAGGATGAAGTTGAACTGGAACGTAAGGAGCATAAACTGCGCCTGTTTCTTCTGGCTTGGTACCCTTAAATCCAAGAAGAATCTTGTTATTTGGGCAAAGAGGAGAAACGAATACGTTATACATACCAGCAAGACTACCAACAAATGTGGTACCAACAGACATATTGGCTTCAGAAGGTGTACCCTTACCTACGTACTGAATCATGCTCTGGAAAACTGTAGCAGTTGTTGGTGAGCAAACTAGGTAAGTAGCACCAGAAACGTGAGTTGCTTGGAAGATCTGATTGCTTAGCTTGTTGATCTTTGGCATAATTGTTTCATACCAAGCATTAACTCCACGAGTCCATGTTGCAGGAAGTGTAGCATCCCAAGAAGAACTTGTAGCAGCGCCATTGAATAGCATATCAATGCATTCTCCGTCAATTTCAGTAAGAATAGTTGTGGTGAGATAATCAACCATTCTATCTTCAAACGCTTCACCAAATTCGTTCTTATAGTCTTCCATAAGTTCGAAGCTGTAAGTAGCTCCAAGCTTTCTTGACTTAGCTTCAACCATAAGTCTCTTAATATCAAACTTCATAGTATTGTAAGTCTTATCAAGACCGAAAGGAATATTCTTCTGCATATCTTCTTTATAAGCAAAACGAACAGCCAGTGTTGGTGTTGCTCCAAAATTAACAACGAATGCACCTGTCTTAGGATCTACGAAACCAAGAACAGCTGTAGTTCCCATTTGGCGAACTACTCCACCCTTATCAACTTCAGCAATCTTTGTCCATGCTGTTG
>RZYP01000386.1 GCA_009930275.1 Negativicutes bacterium | reverse complement strand
GTCCAGCCCTGAAAGAAATTTAGGAAATCGTGCCGACTGAGCATCGTAGAGCGCAATAGGTACGATTTATCTAATTTCCGAAGGGCTAACCCATGAAGCTAGTGTAGTGTAGCGTTGATAAATAAGTAAGATATTGAGTTTGAATCTGTTAGAGTCGCCATCGTTGTGGAGTATAATAAAAATAAACGGCGGTGGATTAAAATGGGAAGAAACAAGAAGTACGTTATCTCATTGACAGATGATGAAGTACGCAGATTAAAAAGTGTTTTGCGTAAGAAAACGACTACTCGAACCCTAAAATGCAGATGCCAGATTTTATTAGACCTCGATGAAGCACATGGGAAAACACTTACCCATCAACAATGTGCCAAATCTATCGGTGTTTGTATCGCGACTGTGCACAATGTAATCAAGTACTATATTGACGGCGGTGTTGAAAATGTTCTAACAGTCGGTAGAAGTGTCAATTCTGATAATGCCCGTAGGAAAATCGATGGACGCGCGGAAGCAAAACTCATTGAAATGGCCTGCGGCCCAGCTCCAGAAGGTCGTTCCAGATGGACCCTTCGCCTTCTGGAAGAGAAAGCAAAAGTTGAACTTGAAATTCCCGTTGGCAAAGATGCCATCGGAAGAACCTTAAAAAAAACGAATTACGACCTCACAAAAAACAATATTGGTGCATCCCGTCAAAAGAAAACGCAGCATTCGTAGCGTGCATGGAAGATGTCCTCGACGTGTATGAGTTACCTTACGATCCTCAACACCCAGTCGTTTGTATGGACGAAAAACCCTATCAACTTTTGGGTGAATCAAGAGAACCTCTTCCTATGCGAAAAGGCAGTGACCAAAAAATTGATTCTGAATATGTGCGAGAAGGCACTTGTAGCATTTTTATCTTCACTGAACCACTGGGTGGAGTCCGACACGTGAACGTACGTAAGCAACGAACGTCAGTAGATTGGGCCGAGGAGATTCAATACCTTGTAGATATTGGTTATCCCAATGTTGAAAAAATCACTTTAGTTCTGGATAATCTCAATACACATACACTCGCTTCACTCTACAGAGCATTCCCGCCCGAAGAGGCACGAAGGATAGCCCGCCGCTTAGAGATTCATTTCACGCCATTACATGGTAGTTGGTTGAATATTGCCGAAATAGAATTAAACGTTATGACCAGGCAATGTTTACATCGCAGAATTGATGATTTTGAAAAACTCCGTTCGGAGTTGGCTGCATGGGAGCGGGAACGGAATACCCGATCATCAAAAATCCGTTGGCATTTTACAAATAATCAAGCGCGAGAAAAGATGGCTTCGTTGTATCCAAAAATTGAAAAATCAAATATTTGATACTAGTTGAGTATGTCGATGTCGATCTTTTCTTTAAATATCAACGCTACACTACACTAGC
>RZYP01000385.1 GCA_009930275.1 Negativicutes bacterium | reverse complement strand
TTTTTCATTGTTGTTCCTATGCCAAACAAAGTTAATAATTTTGTCTAACTTGGAACTGTCCTACAAATAGGGAAGGTTACACAAATAGGGAAGGTTACAAATGGGTAAAGGGAAACAAGTTGAAATATAGCGAAACAATTATGCACGGCTTTGATAAACTACCTGATGCTTTTATCGGCTTGTTTAATGGAGTGAACACAGGAAAAATGATAGTTAAGGTTTAATCATAGACTCATATATAAGAATATTAAAGGGGAGTGGAGTTCCTAACTTTACTCGCACAATTAGTTAAGGGATAAAAACTATCTTTATCCAATGAAACAAAGAAAAGTATACGACCGAGAGTTTAAAGAAAATGCAGTTAAGCTGAGTTATGAAAGAGATAATATGAGTAAGCATTCGGTAAACCCCGTCCTATTTTAACTTCTGATCCTTGCTATATTTGCCCATAAAAAATAACATGTGGACATTACAGCAGTTTGAGGAGATATTTGATTGTTACCAGTCCAGCGGGCTTCGCATAAAAGAGTTTTGCCGGAACGAGTCAATCGTTGAATCCAGGTTTTATTACTGGCAGAAGAGATTGCGAGAGCACAACTACAGGACAGGGCGTGAGTCCGGTTTTGTTCCGATCGTCTTTACCGGTTCCAATTCATTGCCTGCAAACAAAGCAGTCCATCAAAAACCGATTCCGGTGCATGTTGATCCCATACCAGGGAATTTTCTAGAAATAGTCTATCCCAATGGCGTTAAAGTGCGTGTTCCCATTGGGACTGATCCGACTCAGCTGCGTTCATTAATCCTTTTAACCCAGTAAGCCATGTTCAATCTGAACGCCTCGATGCGTTACTGGCTTTACCCTTTTCCAACGGACATGCGTAAAGGGTTCTACACTTTAAGCGGGCTGGTCACTGAGAAGATGGGACAGGATGTACGCAGCGGTGACGTGTTCATCTTTCTGAACCGTCATTGCACGAGCATGAAAGCATTGCACATGGAGCACGGCGGACTGGTGATCTACTACATGAAACTGGAGAAAGGCAATTTTGCACTGCCCCCGCTTGATGAAAAAGGCAAAACTCACCCCTTTTCCTGGCAAAAACTGATGCTGATGGTACAGGGTATTAACGCTGAACAATGTCACTATAAAAAACGTTGGGAAAGCCCATAAACAGACGGTTTTAGTCATCTTTTCTCTTGCGTATATTACTCCTTTTTTGTATCTTTACTCTCGTAATCTGACAGGAAAAAGATGCAAGAAAACAAGGAAAATCCGAACGAACTTCTCGAACTCCTTTTGGAGAAATGCGACCGTTTATACCAGGAGAACATGCTTTTGAAGGGTAAACTGGAAGATCGCACGGATGTTGATGCATTAAAATCCTCTTACGAGAAAACCCTGTCCGAGAAGGATA
>RZYP01000384.1 GCA_009930275.1 Negativicutes bacterium | reverse complement strand
CCTCCCACACATTGGGCAAAACCTATATTTCTTTCTAGGACTCTTGCTTGTTGCTTCTTCTATGCTTTTGCAATAATCACATGGTTCACTGTCTAAATCCTGTTTGGTATATAATGCTTTTTCAGCGATATCTACCGATGCGGCATCAGTTGAAGTTGTTTTAATAATATGCAAAACATCGTGATACCTCTCTTGCAACTTTCTGTAATAGTTACTCTTCGTTGCATTTAAGTGTTTAGCTTTGTTCAATTTCTTTATCTCTTCTTCTTGCTCTTCTGCTATTTCAGCCAATTCCTCTATAACTGTTTTTCTCGTGTGACCCATTTTCCCATTTCTGTAATATTCCCAAGCTATATACTTCGCCGCTTGTGTTAGTTTCCCATCTTTTACTAATTGATCAAACTCTGGCAATTTCCTCATCTATCTCTGCCCCCTTAACTTCAATCCGTCCTTTTCCAATGCCTTCATCAAATCTTCTCTTCCCTTTGCACCTAACCCCCGTATATTTTTAATGTCCATCTCGCTTTTGTCTAGTAGCTCGCCTACTGTATCTATTCCGGCTCTTGCAAGAGATCTCCATACCGGTGTAGGTACATCAAGAGTGTTTACATTGTCACTCAAAATAGCATACTCTTCTCCGGCTAACTCCTTAACCATGTTAGGGATCTCATACTTGTATATCTTTTGTTGTTGCAAGAAATAAGCCGCAGCTGAAACATCATCCCATTTACCGTTTGGGTCTAATGCTTTTTTGATTAACCCCTCATGAGCATCTACCGCTTCCTCACAATACTTCATGATATCCTCGATTTTTATATACCCTTTCATCCCATCACCACCCTGTAAATATCATCTTCATTGTACGGCTCTGACTTATACCCGATCTGCACTCCGTTGTCATCCAATAAGACCAATGTCGGCACTGACCTGACTTTATACTTGCGTGCCAGTTCTCGTTCCTCTGTGGCATCCACAATGGAGAAACTCACATCATGATACTTTGCCCTCTCTGATATAAAAATCGGTTTAAAAGCCTTGCATGGCTCACAGTAGGGTGTTGTAAATAGTAGTAGTTTTTTCATGGTTGCACCTCCTCAGGAAAGTTCTCTTTATACCACTCCACGAGTTCATCTAAACTCCTGACAGTATCGCCAGTTTGACAATGCTGATGATTCTGTCTATGCACCATGTAGCACCCCAGATATCCATCATTTTCACCTGCTTGACCGATAAAAGCTGATATCGCTCTTTCAATTAGCGCCTGTTTATTTACTGCGTCTTTTAGCGTGATTAGGGAATCGGCTAGCTCTATCACTGTTGCCTTGTCATATTTCCGCTGTTCAGTCTCTTCGGATATCCAGTCACCGATATTTTTTAATGCTTCTTCAGGCTTCATTCGCTCTCACTCCAATCAA
>RZYP01000383.1 GCA_009930275.1 Negativicutes bacterium | reverse complement strand
CCTCCGTGGTTTCTTTGGGTATTTTTGGTGTCGCAACTAAATGATATCCCAATAACGGAGGCTTTACTATTTCATTTTCCTATCTTGGACACGTGTGAGTGTGAAGTTTTAATTTATCCCATATAATCATCGAAGAAATGCAAAAAAGTGACCATCCGGCTATTCGGATGTTCCGAAGCGGAACATTACCGGGTGCCGGATGGCCTTATCTCTTAGGTATAATAATTTATCCGTTCTTTGCCCTTACGAATTCTATGGCCTCTTTGCCAGTAATATGGTCCACATCTATTGCAACTATGCATGCGTTCGTACAGCCTGTAATTTCCTTGTGTTTTGCCTCCTCAGGCTGGTCCCCTGAATATTTTTCAACAAGTGCCCGGAAGGCTTCAAGCCGTTCTTCTCCTTCAACCATCCTTGCCCTGCCAAAGGCAATTACGCTTCGGAAATATGATGTGTACTCCTTGCTGACTATTCTGTCCTCATCAATGACAGCGAAAGACACCTTTGGGTTTCTTTGGATCGCGTCTATTTTGTGCCCCGCCTTAGCCGAATGGAAGTATATCTTTTCGTTATGATAAACGAAACTGACCGGGACAGCGTATGGGTAATCGTTATCCCCGCAGCATGCAAGGACACCGTTCGTGCATCTCTTCACTACAGCCTCAGTATCTTTATCGGACAAGAGCTGTTTGCATCTTCTCATGCTTCTGAACATACTTATCGCCTCGTTTCATTTGATAATAAGCTTTAAATATCTACATCAGGTTATAAACGCTTATTATTTATATTTCGGTATTCTGGTCAATGTTTTTCTCTTTTATCAGAATTTTTACAGCTTCATCTTCGTCAAGCGGTCTGGCAAAGAGATATCCCTGGAAACTGTCACAACCGTTTTTAATAAGATATTCTTTTTGGTTTTCATATTCCACCCCTTCTGCTGTAACATAATGGCCCATCTTGTGCGCCATCGATATTACTTCTGCCGTTATAGCATAATCAGGATTTACCTCCAGAAGCTTGTCTATAAAATATTTGTCTATCTTCAGACAATCAACATTTAATTCCTGTTCTCTTGCAAGAGATGAATAACCTGTGCCAAAATCATCTATTGCGATCTTGATCCCTGAGTTTCTCAGCTCACCAAGAATTTTATTAATATCCTCATAATTTGAAGAAAACACCGACTCTGTGATCTCAACAATAATATTGTTGGGATCAACTTGCATCTCTTTAATAATATTGAGCAGCTCGACAGTGAAATCCTTTTCCAAAACCTGAACTGCAGAGACATTGACTGAAATGTTGATGTTCTCGTACCCTATTTCCTTCAGCCTGTTGAGGAAACGGAATGACTGCATAAAAATTATATAGCCAATAGGGATAATAAGTTTAGTCTTCTCTGCCACAGGAATAAATTC
>RZYP01000104.1 GCA_009930275.1 Negativicutes bacterium | reverse complement strand
CCCATTACTCTTTTGGACGAAGTCAGCCATAACTGCATAAAAATAGTAAACGGGAGCTGCAGGCTTAAAAGCGCTTGAGACAAAATCAAACCAAAGAAAGGATCCGCTACAAAGAACAGAATAATAATCGCAGGGACAAATGTTATAATCAGACCAAGCCGCGAATGGATGTCTTTCATGTCGTAAGCTTCATGAAATAATCCGGCAAAAATCGTTGCCCCTGCCATACCAGCCGTTGTTGTTGAAGCAAACCCAGCAAAGAGCAAGGCTATTGCAAAAATATTCGCAGCATGCTCACCTAGAAGGGGGACTAACATTTCCTGAGCCTGTTGCAGTTCGTCTACCGGTACGCCACTGACAAAAAAAGTCGTGGCCGCCAACAGGATCATAGCGCTGTTGATGGCCCAACCAACGCTCATAGAAAACAGCGTATCTAAAAATTCATAACGAAGTTGCTTAACAATCAAAGCCTTATCTTCCAAATTCCATTGACGGCTTTGAATTACTTCTGAATGCAGAAACAGATTGTGAGGCATAATGACAGCGCCTAAAATTCCCAGTATAACAAGCATTGAACCTTCGGGTAGGCTAGGTAACAGCCAGCTGCAGGCAGCAGTACCCCAATGTACTTGAACAAGCGATAGTTCAAAAAGATAGGAAAAAGCAATCAGTGAAACAAATGCTGCAATCCACATTTCCAAGCGACGATACGCATTTGTCCACAACATCAATGTGCATATGAGGCCTGTCATAATCGCTCCGATTAAAATTGGGGTTTTGAATAGCATATTTAACGCAATCGCCGCTCCTAACAATTCTGCCAAAGCTGTTGCAATCGTAGCTATCATGGCCGTCCCCAGCAAAAAGCGTGCCAGCCAAGGTCTTATGAACCTACTAGCTGCCTCGGCCAAACATTCTCCTGTAACGATACCCAGATGTGCCGCATTGTGCTGCAATAGTATCAGCATGATTGTTGAAAGCGTAACCACCCACAAAAGACTATAACCATAATGAGCCCCGGCAGCCAGATTAACGGCCCAATTGCCAGGGTCAATAAAACCCACAGTCACAAGGATGCCAGGCCCTATATACTTGAAAAACGATTTAGCACTTTTACTCTGTTGGTGAAATGTTGCAAGCTGGTTCTTTAATTGGTCAAACATTGTTTCCTCCTTTAGCATCTGCTGGACTTATATTTCTAAAATAGTCTTCTTTTTACTGTTCGTCAATGCTAAATACCTTGTTTTGCCCAAAGTGATTAAGCCAATTCACAAAGATTTCATAAAAACATTTTCCCCACTGCTACACTCATATATTGGTCAATAAGAAAATTTGACAAAAATTATCTTTACTATGCTAAAATAACTTTGAGTATCAAATAAATTTATCAAAAACATACAAGAAAGCGTTATTATGAAAACAACCTGCAAAGAGCCATTATACGCAACAGATTTTAAAATAATCGAACAGTCGGAATCTTGCACAGTCTATGAAATGACAGAGGGCAGCAATACCGGGATAATCACCAGCTATCAGGTTTTTCCGGGCATTCGCCTGACTTACAATGATTTTCATGTTGGCAAATGCCCTAATCACGTCTTTCTAAGCAGGGACATTGTTGAAATTAATCATTGCCGTGAAGGCAGATTTGAATGCGAATTTATTGATGGCATGTATACTTATTTAAGTGAAGGTGATTTGGCTGTCAACACCATCATAAACAACCAGGTTGTTAATGCCACTTTTCCTTTGGAGCATTATCATGGAGTCTCAATCATCATTGACCTCAAAGAAGCCGCCACGATGATTTCCACTATACTGGCAGATATTTCCATCGATTTATATTCCTTACGGAATAAGCTGTGTGCAAATAATCGTTGCTTCATCATTCGCGCGACCGATTCTATCCAGCATATTTTTTCGGAGCTCTATACGATTCCCGACTCGGTAAAACAAGGCTATTTCAAGCTGAAAGTTCTCGAATTATTGCTTTTCCTTAGTGTAATTGATGCGGCAGAACAATATGAACAACGTCCATATTTTCAAAAAAACCAAGTAAATAAGATAAAAGAAATAAAGGGTTTTCTCACGGACAATATAAGCCGCCATATTACGCTTGAGACGTTATCCACCAGATATGATATACCCTTAAGCGCCATGAATTCCTGTTTTAAAGCCGTGTATGGTATGCCTATCAATACATATATGAGAATGTATCGTATGCAGGCTGCCGCTGCCATGCTGATTACAAGCAGCGACAGTATCACAGTTATCGCAGGCAACGTCGGCTACGAGAATTCCAGCAAGTTCGCCAGCGCTTTCAGAGCCGTTATGAATATATCACCCTCAGATTACAGGAAATCCCGTTAACTAAATGGAGCCTTAAAAATATATTTGGAGTATAAGTATTCTCTTGCCTTCTTTAAAATAGAAGTCGGTTGCAGCAATGCAGCCGGCTTTTATTTTTTGAAAGGAGAAAAAAACATGGATACACCTTAACCTCTGACTCTATCTTTATTAATAAGGAGCATAAAATGAAAAAAATTATAATAACCAGTATAATCATACTTTTCATGATTATAATCTCGCTGCCATTTATCACAGGTAATCTAGAAAAAGAACCTTTGAATGACGAAACACGAAAGCCCCTGCCCGGAAAGTTTATTAAACTATCTGACGGTGTCACTCACTATGACCTGCAAGGTCCGGACAACGCCAGAACTATTATTCTTGTTCATGGAAATGCAGCACCCTACATAACATGGGATCACACAATAGAGGCACTATTGAATGCCCATTTCAGAGTTTTGCGCTATGACATCTACGGTCATGGATACTCTGATCGTCCAGATTTAGAAGCATACAATAGTGATCTATACGATAGGCAACTTAACGAACTCGTAGAAAAATTGCAAATTAAAGAACCTTTTTATTTAGCAGGTACATCACAAGGCGGTAGTATTTGCGCATATTATGTAGCAAATCATCCGCAAAAAGTAGAAAAACTAGCTCTTTTAGCCCCTCTTTTCGATGATTTTAGCGGCAAAGCCATGTGGTCCCTATTAAAAACTAAAGGATTAGGTGAATACCTAGTAAGTGTTGTAGGTGATAAATTTTTCACCAATCCTGCAAATGTTCTCTATTCAAACAATAAAAATTACGAGTTGACACAAGATCTATTGTCCCAAATGCACTTTACTGGTAAAAAAAGGGCTGTTTTAGCAAATATCAGGGGCAATGCTTTGGATAATGCAACAGATTCCTATGAGAAAATCAAAAAACAAGAAATACCTGTGCTTTTAACTTGGGGCGACCATGACAAAAGCATTTCCCGCGAATCAATCTATCGCTTGCGCAATTTACTGCCGCAAGCTAAATACGTTGAATTACCCAATGCCTCTCATTTAGCCCATTATGAATTCCCTGAAAAAATAAACCCGATACTTATTAATTTTTTCCAAACAGAGAATTAGTCTTCAAATATTTAAAAACACTATCCAGGAGGAATGCAAGTGATATTATCCAAAAATTCATTTATAGCACGCTTATTTACTTTTGCAGGCAACCATCGAAAACTACTCATACTATCATGTTTCCTGTCAAGCCTAAGCTCGATACTGTCTATTGGACCCTTTATCTGCATCTGGTTCGTTATGCGGGATTTACTGCGAGTGATGCCTGATTATGCCAAAGCTGTGGATGTCGTCCAATTCGGCTGGATGGCAGTAGGCTTTGCAGTTGCCAGTATCATACTCTATTTCGCTGCACTGTTTGCTTCACACCTGGCAGCATTTAGAGTCGAAACAAACATGCGTAAAGCAGCCATGCACAGAATAGTTAATTTGCCTTTGGGTTATTTCCGTACAAATGCCAGCGGCAAATTACGAAAGGTAATTGATGACAATGCCAGCCTGACCCATTCATTCTTAGCGCATCAATTGCCAGATCTGGCCGGTGTTGTGATTATGCCGTTAGTAGTTCTGTCCGTATTCTTCATTTTTGACTGGCGTTTAGGCCTGGTCTGCTTGTTGCCAACCCTTTTAAGCCTGTTTTTCCTGCAGAGAATGATGGGTGGTGACAGAGCCGAAAGAATGAATCAATATCTGAATGCGTTGGAAGACATGAACACAGCCGCAGTGGAATATGTAAGAGGCATACCGGTCGTCAAAGTATTTCAGCAAACAGTTTATTCTTTCAAGAATTTTCATGAAGCAATCACAAATTATTGGCAATTCGCCTCAGGATTTGCCATATCCTGCCGCGTGCCGATGGTCGGCTACATTCTGACGATAAACGGTCCTTCCCTCTTATTGATTCCAACAGGTCTGCTCCTGATTATGACCGCTCACGACTACAAAGTTTTTCTTCTTGACCTGCTCTTTTATATGTTGTTTGTTCCTTTAAGCGCCGTTTTCATGAGTAAAATCATGTACACTGGCGAAAGCACGATGGCAGCGAAAGAAGCCGTTGATCGTATTTATAAAATTCTGGAAGCCGTGCCTCTTCCTGAAGGCAAAAAAAATAAGGCGCCCAAAAATGCCGAAGTATCATTTCTTGATGTATCCTTCACTTATCTAGGCAATACCAAACCAGCCGTAAAAAATATCAGTTTCACAATCCCTGAAGGAAAAACTTTTGCTTTGGTCGGTTCTTCTGGCAGCGGCAAATCGACTATAGCCAGTCTCGCAGCGCGTTTTTGGGATGTTGATTCCGGCAGTATTACTATCGGCGGCATAGATGTGCGCGCTTTCCAAGAGGAAGCTTTGATGCAAAGAATTGCTTTCGTTTTTCAGAACACAAAACTATTCAAGACAAGTTTGTTGGAAAACATTTGCGCCGCTAAATCAAATGCTGGCAGGCAGGAAGCACTCCACGCAGCACATCTCGCTCAATGTGATGACATATTGAGAAAGATGCCAAAAGGCATAGATACCTATATTGGTTCTGACGGCGTTTACCTCTCCGGCGGTGAACAGCAAAGAATAGCTTTGGCCAGAGCTATCTTAAAGGATGCCCCCATTGTAATTTTAGACGAAGCTACTGCATTTGCCGATCCGGAAAACGAATATCAGATTCAAAAAGCCTTTGAGCATCTGATCAAAGGCAAAACCGTCTTAATGATCGCCCATCGACTTTCTTCAATTAAGAACGTCGACTGCATCCTCGTCATGGAAAATGGTGAAATAGTTGAGCAAGGAACTCATGATTATCTCTTAGAACTTAACGGAATCTATGCCGACATGTGGAAGGAATACCAAACCGCAATCGCATGGAAAGTCGGAAAGGAGACTGCACATGCTTAAGTATTTACAGAGTAAATTTGCTCTCAGCAAAAAGGGCGCTAAGGACTTGGTAAAGGGTAGTTTATACAGTGCATTGGCAGATATCTCCATGATGCTTCCCGTCGGACTTTTCATTATGCTGTTGGAAGAACTTTTGCAGCCGCTTATAAAAACAGGCACTTTAAATCCTGATTTCGCAAAATATCTCCTGCTTGCCTGCGCAATATTAGCAGTTATGTTCTATTGCCAGTATTTGAAATATACCAACGTGTTTGTTTCTACATATACTGAAAGTGCGACCAGAAGAATTACTCTCGCTGAAAAGCTTCGCCAACTGCCCCTAGCCTTTTTCGGTAAAAAAGATTTGTCAGATCTCACAAATACCATTATGGGAGACTGCACTGCACTGGAGCATGCTTTTTCGCATGCAATTCCTCAATTATTCGGGGCAATTATCTCCACAATACTTATTACCATCGGCTTGCTTTACATGGACTGGCGCCTGGGAATTGCCGCTTTGTGGGTCGTTCCTTTTGCGTTTATCATTATTGCCGCCTCTAAATACCTGCAGAGAAAATATGCTTTCAGGCACTATCAGTCTAAAAGGATCTGTGCCGACGCCATTCAAGAAGGCTTGGAAACTATTCAAGACATTAAAGCCTATAATATGAAAAGCACTTATCTAAGTGACCTTGACCAAAAGCTGGAAGCCTCAGAGAGTGCCCATATAAAATCAGAGCTGACAGCAGGAGCTTTTGTCAACGGGGCTCAGGCATTTCTGAAATTAGGCTTAGCCTCAGTAGTATTAGTAGGAAGCGAATTATTAATCAAAGGTGAAACAGATTTGATTACCTACCTCGTTTTTCTGATTACAGCTTCCAGATTGTATGACCCCTTAGCTGGCACCCTCGCAAACATCGCCGAGATTTTCATGGTCGAAATTCCTATCCAAAGAATGAACGAAATACAAGTAATACCAATCCAGCTTGGTCAAGAAAATACTGCCGTGCAAAACTATGATATAGCCTTCGACCATGTCGCCTTTTCCTACAATGATGGTGAACCAGTTCTGAATGGCGTTTCCTTTACTGCCAAACAAGGGACAGTAACAGCTCTTGTCGGTCCATCAGGAGGAGGCAAAAGCACCGTTGCCAAATTAGCCGCCCGGTTTTGGGATCCTAATGCCGGTACAATAACCTTGGGTGGGCAGGATATAACCACCATAGCACCGGAAACACTGTTAAAGAGCTATGCCATCGTCTTTCAGGATGTCACATTGTTTAACGACACTGTTCTGGAAAATATTCGTCTGGGAAAACTTGATGCCACCGATGAAGAAGTCAGAACAGCAGCACGCTTAGCTATGTGTGATGATTTTGTCCTGCAGATGTCTGAAGGCTACAAGACAGTCATCGGTGAAAATGGCTCCGTGCTTTCTGGTGGCGAACGCCAGCGGATATCCATTGCCAGAGCAATTCTAAAGAATGCGCCTGTCATTCTGTTAGATGAAGCAACCGCATCTTTGGATGTCAGAAATGAAACCAAAATACAGGCAGCGTTGACAGCGCTCATCAGAGATAAAACGGTCTTAGTTATAGCCCATCGTATGCGCACTGTTGCAAATGCCGACAAAATCATTGTCTTAGCCGATGGCCGCGTTGCCCAAAACGGCAGCCCGGAAG
>RZYP01000382.1 GCA_009930275.1 Negativicutes bacterium | reverse complement strand
TATTACCTCCCTGATTGGGTATTCCTTGAGGGGGAGGACGACACTATGGAAGCTGCCGTATGTTCGGTTATTGTGGAAATGGTAACAGGGCTCCGTCCGGAAGATAATCATGGAATGTTCAAGGCTATTGTTACTGAAATTGAAATGGATATTGATGCCGAGATAGGATTTCCAGTTCTTGACTAATGCCTATTAGAGAAGGTCACACAACAGTGGTATATAGGAAGGAAAATGGAATTGATGTTTTATACTCTCAATCCCTGGTATTTCCTTGCTATATACCGCTGTTTGTAAAGTTTACTTACATATTCCCGCCAATAATAGTGCTCGACGATGAGTATAAAATTGGTGGTACACTAGAGGTAACACGATTTTTATTCCCGTCTTCCGCTGAACATTTGGTAAACACAGCCACTGATCCACACCTCACAAAGGTGGTAGCGGGTTACGAGCTTCCATTCACGGATAAGGTGCTGATAGTACCAACTATGCTTGGTACTGGTCTGTTTGTATCGCAGGTGCACTTTCTAACTACTGATAATGGATTGACCAAGATAAAGGTAACATCGAGAGATGTTGCTTTTACACCCATTTATTGCCGATTCCATATCAGCACTCACTTGACAAGTTACGTATCCAAGTATTATAATCAGAAATCGTTGTTACCATTGTTTACAGGTCATCTTAGGGAATCATCTTATTTGGATGATGAACCGAAACTACTGCGAGGTGGGGCCCATTGATCTCAATTTCAGAAAGAAGAGCAGCGGATGGGTAGAGGGCATTTGTCCGTTTTGTAACCGAGATCGTAAACACGTTCTCCAGATTTCCCCTGATGGCGGTTGGGTTCACTGCTTCAGGTGTGGTTGGAATGGATCAATGTCACAGTTTGAGAAAGCAATCAACACCAAGGTGGAATTTGCTTTCTCGGGTAAGTATGAGCCACCAAAACTGGATGAGTATGAAATTGATGAAGGTGTTGCAGTAACAAAATCAAAACAGGCGTATCAGTATCTTAAGAGCAGAGGTGCGGAGGAGTACGCTATTCTCAACAAGTGGCGATGCACTCCTGATAAGATAATTATTCCAATATACCAGTATGGTACCTGTGTCGGGAAGGTGGACAGAAACTATAAAGGACTTTTGAGATACAGGTTCTCAGATGGTTTCAAATCATCGTTGCTTCTATTCAACTATGATTTAGCCAAGCATTATAACATACTGATTTTGAATGAAGGTGTATTCGATGTAATCAGCACTTCCAAAGCTCTCCCTTTCTGCGGGGTGGTCGGCCTTTTTGGAAAATCGATCAGCTGTCATAACACTGAGAGGCTACGTGCATTAAGCCCTGATGAGATTGTGTTGATGCTGGATTCACCAAGCAAAGATAAAGAGATAAAGAAGGCTGTGGTTGACATTTCTTTGAA
>RZYP01000381.1 GCA_009930275.1 Negativicutes bacterium | reverse complement strand
GGAATTGTTCCGCATGCTGACGCTCAGGAGTTACGCTTATGGCAACGGCAGCGATAATGGTCTGGGCAAAGATGATTTGCAGGGCATGCTGGATGTCGGATTAGAGATGACTTTCCTCAGAGACGTGGAAACGCTATTCAGGGAAGAGCTTAATCTTGACCAGTTCCGCGTTTACAGCGGCAATACGGCTTCGGGAATCGGGTTTGAAATTAATGCCAAGGATTCCAGTGAGTTCACGAAGGAAGAACGCGAGCAGTACAACATCCTTGTGAGCAAGAATCTTTCTGACAAGGTTACGGTTGGGTATGCCGCAAGCCTTGACGGTCAGTATTACAACGCCTTCACCCAATACGGCATCAACAACAATATAACCCTTAATTTCTCGCTTGATGAGGAACAGAAAAAATGGTACGGCATTGAGTATCATGTTTCATTCTAATTAATAAAGGAGTACCAGGGTGTTAAATAACTATCTGGAAGAACTGAAAAAAATAAAATTGCTTTCGCGGGAAGAGGAATTAGACCTGTGGCGGGAGCGCGAAGCGGGAAACGATGAAGCATATCATCGTTTAATAACTTCCTATCAGCCCTTGGTGTTTAAAGTGGCTGCAGGCTTTCGTTTGCCTGAAGGCCAGCTAAGGGAACTGATTCAGGAGGGGACAGTGGGCCTCTTGGAGGCGGCGGAACGCTACGATTACAAAAAAGGTGTTGCCTTCAGTCTTTTTGCGGTGCATCGCATACGCGGCAGAATGCTGGATTATCTGCAGCGTGAATACGGCAAAAGAACGTTGTCACTGGACAGCGAAACAATTGAGGGCAGCGGCGTTTCCTGGGCAGAGTGCCTGATTTCAGGAGAATTATCTCCGGTTGAAAGCGCAGAGCGGCAGTTCTTATCTGACAAAGTTTTCGAAGCCATGGACAGACTTTCTGCCAATGAGCAGAAAGTCCTGTCCGGCATATATCTTGAAGATAAGACAGCCAGCGATTTGGCTGCGTCTATCAATGTTTCTCCGAGCCATGTTTATCGGCTGCAGAAAAAGGCGGTAAGGCGCGTGCGAGGCATGCTTTCCCGATTGATGTCCGAGTTAAAACAAAGCTAATGCAAGAAAAGCAGTGGTTTTGAGCAGATAATCAACAGTAAAACGGCAAAAATTGCCAAAAACAAAGAAATACGGAAAAATTCCCCGGATTAATATTCAAGAGAACTTGCGACTATATAAATCATAGTTGATTTTTAGGGGAAGGAGTCAGTAAGATGTCGAACAATGTTAAGAACGTTTGCGATCATATCAGGAACGTTCGCAATAGTTTAAAAAATGCCGAGGCCAGTTTTCGCAGCAATAACGATATGCGAGGCGAACTCGACTTAATGTTGGCAGAGGCAGAGATGCAGCACTTGCGCGAGAAGCGCGGACCTACTGCTTCCTGGAC
>RZYP01000380.1 GCA_009930275.1 Negativicutes bacterium | reverse complement strand
ATGAGCGACATTATCTGAGCGAATACGGTCTTTCCCTGATTCATGATTTCTATCTCTTGCAATACTATTTGCAAAAGTATAAATTCAAATCCCGGAAAAATTTTATTCGCGTAATGCATTAATATAAAATAATTTAAATCATGTCTGAGAAAATTTCTTTGGACAGTAGTGGTAGTTATTATTAAATGACTGTTACCGCTATCTCACGCTATGCGCCAAAGGTGCAGTGTTACTTTCTATCTTACGAATCATTCTTCTCAGAGTTTCTTTTACAATAAAGCCATGAAACGGTTTGACAGGAATGAAATAGATCTTCCCCAACCAGTTTCTATATGTTACAACAGTGGTGATGAGTATCTTCTTTTTCTTACTGCCGATATCCGTAGAATCAAGTAATAAAGAGACTCTGAAATTGAGATGTTTGTCATCGTCTCCCATTATAAGTTCGCTCTCACTCTTGCTGTAGAGTTTAAAAATATTGAGTTGTTCCCCTTCTTCAAATTTCAACGCTCCGTGATTCCGTTCCTCATCACTTATTTTGGAGGCGGTTTTTAATCCGAATAATCCGACGATCTTATCCCTTATTGACATTAAAAAATCGGCCCATTTGGGTCCACTGTTAAAAAACAATTCGCTGATATCGGTAATTGTATAATAATGACTATTGGTGAGATATTGCCCCATATAACTGTCGATGTAATGAAAGGATTTTTCATCAAACTTCAGTTTTGACATGGCCGGAATGATAGTAGTTTTTCTGATCATCTTTCTTATAACGGATGGTTACATATATGAGTAGTGGCGGAATATGTGCGAATTACCTTCATTGTTTCACGAACTATAATGCTGGCTACCAAGTTTTTATATCGCACTGAAATCGCTATTGCATATAGACTGTGTTGAACTAATCCTGCATATGCGGGTAGCTCCTGACAAAAGTACCTGTTTCTTTATATATTCGAAGATTATTCATCAAAAAAGAACGAATGTGAGAAAGAATCAGGTTTTACTTTTGTTGAGCAGGTTATTATGCTTGTTCCTGAGTTTGAAACGGTTGTCCACAAACAGGAACAACAGGTCACATTACGGGGGCAGAGTCGGAGTACTTTAAAGAACTACATCCGCAGAATTACCCTTTCTGTCATTCATTTTGACAAGCTTCCCGAGAAGATTGATCCCGAAGAGATCTCTGTCAAGCCAATTTCACCACCACCATGATTTACCTTCACGTAGCTCAATGTCCGCTTATTAAACCACACAGTCCGCTCGATTCCCTGTACAACTTCACCAAAAAATGAGAACAAGGTTTGAACTGGCCGATGTGGTTCATCGTTTTGCTCCTTCGCTGCATGACCGCGGAAAGCTTACTCCCCTTCAAGAAAAGGTGTTTGCTAAAATTGCACTCTGTAGAACCGCTGCTCTTGGCGGACAC
>RZYP01000379.1 GCA_009930275.1 Negativicutes bacterium | reverse complement strand
ATCATTGTTGTCCGGTAAAACCGGTAAATTAAATTTTTGACACCAATTCAGTGGCTTTGCGCACTGTTTTTCGTAAGTTTCTAAAAGCAAGCCCCCTCCCATTGTGGAAAGAGCGAATATTGGTCAGTTATGCCATTTTGACGAGCCCTTTGCTCTTCAATAAGCTCCTGCCAGGCTTTTTCTGGATTCTCAAAAAATATTCTGGCATCGATGTAACTCATCAAGTGCTGCCTGATGACAGAAATCATGTTTGAAAATGCCCATTTCCGATTGATCTGGCTTTTGAGTATCATCAGCAGCAAATTAGCCAGCATAACAGACCAGATTTGTATGATAATGGCGTTTTCATTGTCCCCCAGAAAATATTTTAAGGGAAAGTTCTGTTTCAGCTGCTTGAAAAGCAGCTCGATCTGCCATCTTTTTTTATAAATCTGTGCGATTACTTCTGCCGGAAGTTCCATATTATTGGTAATGAACTCAAACAGGCGCCCAGTGCTGGAATCCCAGTAAGCAATGCGTCTTGAGAGATGTTTCTCAGTTTTGTTCTTACCATAAGAAAGTTCAATCTGTTCATCTTTCAGGACACCTGAATCGGCATCATCCGGGATATCGAACTCTTCGCATGCCTGGTAAAGGGCGTTATCCTTTAGTCGGGTCACGTACCAAATCCTTTTACGAGTGAAAACCTCGTACTGTGCGTAATCTACATATCCCTTGTCAAAGCAAAGGATAGAATCCTCGGGAAGATTCACCTCCTTTAGCAAAAGATGATCATGTTTGGCGGCCTCCGTATAACGAATGAAACAGGGCTGGTTATCTTCCGAGCGGATGATGGTATGGGCTTTGATGCCACCCTTCTTCTTCCCATTATCAGGGTTTCGCCCTACACCTTTCAGGATGTTCTTGAACAGCGTTATCGTGGTCGAATACATGATGTAAAGACGCTTCATATCCTGTTTGCCCAAGCTGCTGTCCGCTAAACGACCGGAGTAGCGTCGGTAGGTATCAAAATAGACCTGGGCAAAGAGATCAGGTGTGCGACGGGCATTGGCCTCTGAAAGAGTGCTGCGCCGGACAACATAATCAAGGCCAAGGTGACCGAGGCGATGAGCGTTGGACAGCAGGCCCAACACCGTCTCACGAATGGAGTTGTACCCTTCGAAAGCAACAAACAACATCACAACAATATGTTTATGGCTGGTGAATCGCTTCACATACCTGTCGGCTCCCAACGCTTTGGATGCCTTTGATATTTTTGACTTGTCCAGTAAATTTAACAGCTGTGTAAAGATTGGCTGTCCGCTAAAATTTGTACCTTTGCCCATGTCGGTTATCCTTATTTGTGTTGTTACAATAAAGGTAAACCTTCTGGGGGAATTACCGAAAGGGATTCCCCTTCATTTTAGCGTTTCTTTTTTTACCGGACACCAGTGAT
>RZYP01000378.1 GCA_009930275.1 Negativicutes bacterium | reverse complement strand
GGTCATCGGAAGGTTCAAACGGCAGATTTTCCCGGATTTTTTGATAGATGTACTGTTCAATGCCCATAAACGGATGCGTTATTTACGGGAACTGAAAAGAATGAAGAACCCGAACAATTCTATACGGCCAATTATTGACACCAGTGAGGCAACAAATTTTGCAAAGCCATTAAAAGAACTGTAATTGCTCATTGATCCCACATTTCCGAAACCGGGTCCTACATTTCCAATATGTGCCGCTGTAGCACTTACTGCATCCATAATATCTATACCCGTCAACGTTAATAACAACGATGATATTAAAACACAAAACAAATAAAAAACAATAAAAAGATTTACGCCCGAAACCATTTCAGAATCAAGTGCATGTCCTCCGATCCTTGCCGGGACGACAGATTTTGGATGTAACCGTTTTGTTATCTGGGCTTTGAATGAAAACACAGAGATCAGTATCCTGTCGGCTTTTATACCTCCCGAGGTAGATCCCGAACAACCGCATTGCAAGGTATAGAAGAATAATAGCAGAATTATGAAACCCGGCCATACGGAGGAATCAGCAGTGGCAAAACCGGTAGAGGTAGCCAGGGATATGGTTTGAAAGAATCCGTGTCTGAAAGATTCCGCGAAAGTATCATAGGTACCCGTTAGCTTTAAACTCAGCGACACAAACAGGCTTCCCAATAATAACGCAGCAATAAAATAACGGGTTACCGGGGATTTGAACAATGTTGTAGATCTTTTGACCAGAAGCAGAAATATCATTCCAAAATGCAAAGCAGAAAGACACATGAAAACCATAATGATGGCTTCAATCAGTTTACTGTCGTATGCTGCAATACTGAGATTTTTTGTACTGAAGCCCCCTGTTGCAATGGTGGCAAAAGAATGACAGACGGCATCAAAGAAATCCATACCTGCCAATGTAAGACAGATGACTTCCAATAACGTCAATCCAAAATATATAATAGCTATTACGCGAACCGTTTCTTTTGCTCTGAAACGAAAATAATCCTGTGATAGCGCACTGATCTCTATCTTGGATAACTTTAAACGTATGGAACTTACTTCCGGTAATATGAGCAACATGAAGATAACCACTCCCATACCCCCTATCCAGTGTGTTGAAGCACGCCAGAAAAGCAATGATTTAGGCAGTATTTCAACGTTGGTCAGGATAGTTCCCCCTGAAGTAGTATACCCGCTTACGCTTTCATACCAGGCATTTATTAATGTAAACTCCCCACCCCACAATAAATAAGGAAGCATCCCGAAAAGACATGATATGGCCCAGGAAAGAACTACGATCACATAACCCTCGCGGGTTGCAACATCCCCTGCACTTCTGACAAATATGTAAGGAAAAGATCCGATGGTCGCAGTGATGATGGCTGAAAGGAGCAAAGGAGAAAACCCGGTGTCAAATCCGTTTATTGCCGA
>RZYP01000377.1 GCA_009930275.1 Negativicutes bacterium | reverse complement strand
AACGGTTGGAAAAACTCAACCAAATTGCCATACAGCAAATGAAAGTTCTACAGGATGTGGAAAGCCGTAAACTGCTAAAAGGAGGAAAGGATGAATAAGGTTGAGGAATTAATCCAGCAGCTGTGCCCGGAGGGGGTGGAGTATAAGGAACTTGGAGATGTTGTGGTAATTGTAAAAGGCAAGCAACTTAATAAAGAATTACTTACTGATATTGGAACATATCCTGCATACAATGGGGGCATATCTTTCTCTGGATTTACAGATAATTATAACTATGACGAAAACACCATCATTATAAGTCAAGGTGGTGCGTCTGCCGGGTTTGTTAATTTTATTACAACAAAATTTTATGCAAACGCCCACTGTTATGTAGTATTGCCTAATAATGAAGTCGTTATCAACAGATATGTTTATCATTTTTTGAAACTTAATCAAGAGAGATTGACTGAAAAACAACATGGAGCAGGCATACCAGCATTAAAAACAAGTGAGATTGCAAAGCTTCTTATCCCCATCCCCCCCCTGCCTGTCCAGCAAGAAATCGTCACTATCCTTGATACATTCACTCAGCTGGAAGCGGAGCTGGAAGCGGAGCTGGAAGCGGAGCTGGAAGCGCGAAAGAAGCAGTATGAGTATTACCGGAATGAATTGCTGACCTTTGGGGATGAGGTGGAGTGGAAAACGCTTGGTGAAGTGGCCGTATATTCTACTGGGCGGATTAGTTGCACATCTGTTAATAAGTATAACTATGTGGGTGTCGATAATTTATTACAAGATCGCAAAGGAGTTACAGAATCGAATTATGTGCCTTCGGTTGGAAATTTAATTGAATTTTGTGTTGATGATATTCTGATTGGGAATATTCGTCCTTATCTTAAGAAGATTTGGTTGGCTCAACATTCAGGGGGAACAAATGGAGACGTTCTTGTAGTTAGAATCAAGGAGAATATGCCGCTTCTACCTAGATTTTTGTATTATAATTTAGCCAGAGACTCTTTTTTTGATTTTAACATGAAGTATGCAAAAGGAGCAAAGATGCCAAGAGGAGATAAGAGAGCCATTTTGACATTCAGAATCCCCATCCCACCCCTTGCCGAGCAGAAGCGCATTGTAGGTATATTGGATAAATTCGATGCCCTGGTCAATGATATATCAATAGGCTTGCCTGCCGAAATCGAAGCACGCCGTAAACAGTATGAATATTACCGGGAAAAGTTGTTGTCATTTGAAAAGGCTGAGTAAATCGGCATGTGCATTGGGTTGTGGTTGGGGAATGGAGAATAACACAAAGAATATTATATCAAAGTTCATATGTATAACCTTGTAGTTGAAAATCCCGAAAGCACCGTTGTGGCTGAATACAAGCCTCCTTACCGCAAGGAAACCGCCTACCAGAGCGAGGCGGACCTGGAGAAGGCTTTTATCAACCTGCTGCAG
>RZYP01000376.1 GCA_009930275.1 Negativicutes bacterium | reverse complement strand
CCTGGTATCCCGAGGGAGGACATAGAATAAGGAGTCCCCTGCACAACCTTACAAATATACTTATCGTGTACGCCATATCAGTATTTTTGTGTATGCTCCCAACCCCCAAGACACTTGCCTTGATACTTATGATGGTATCTGCGCTTATCTTCGGTTGTCTTGCCCATCTTGCAGGAGATATCATCCAGGGAGGGGTTGGCTGGGGCATAAGGCGAAAGGTAAAAATTGGCTTTACCGGCTTTAAGTGGAATATATACAGCGAAACCGCAAAAGGATCAGCGGTTTCCATCTTTATAGCCCTGCTGACCGGTGCCTTATGGTGGTATGTCCTTAACCGCCCGGCATGTCTTGGAGAATCTGCCGCCATATATGCAGTTACAGCTTCGGCTGTGATATGGCTATATTCCGTGGTGGCATGCAGATCATATGCAAGATATCTGACCAACGCACTAACAGCATTGATCCTTTTTTTGGTAGTTGCAGCGATCATGCCTAAAGCCATAGGGTTATAAAGGAGTGTTTTATTATGTTTTCCTTTTTTGATCCCGGCCCGATAATGTCTGTTTTTTTATTCCTCTTAAATGTACTGGTGGCAGCGTCAGTTGCGTACCGTGCATGGAACATGGGCAGAAGCTTTCCGGTCTGGTTTCTGTATGCCTATCTGCTTACTCTTATAGCATTGATCCATGTTTTTCTTATTGCCCCTGACGAAGACGGAATTCTTTACAGAAAGAACAGGGCTCTTTGTCCGGAATGCGCACGTCCGATCGACCCCGACAGTATAAGGTGTCCCGTATGCAAGTCGGATTTAAGGGACAAATATCTGTATGTTCCTTCGCCACCGTCTGAAAACAAAGTGGTGTTTCTGATAATATCTACAGTAATAGCGAAGCTTTTGTTAAATTTAATCACTCCGGATATTATAGAAAATATAGTACAGAGCGCCGGGGGAAGTTACGAAGAGACTATAAAGAATTTTGGGCTTACATTGGAAATGTTTGGTATGCCGCGTGATATTGCCGGAATGATAGTGGAAAAAATGAGAGTAATGCATTGATGGAAGATTTAAAAAGATCTCATAAAAAAAGGAGGATGCTGTACAAGGTATATATGAGGAGACTCATAACTTCTTTTATATTGACCATAATCGGAGTGTTTGTATTTATATTCTCCGGATCAAAGTGTTTTGACATGATAAAAAGCATTTCTGCAGAAACAACTCTGCCCCAGTTCAACTCCGGCAGCTGGATACTTACAGCCATGATATGCGTTACAATTCTTTTTCAATTAATTGTTTTGGATTTTACTGTGATCTTTGCAATAAATATTATACATACAGTCAAAAAGATCAACAGTATGGCAGAAAACAGTTATGATCCGCTGTTGAACCGTATACGAAAAGATATGGGCAAATGAATCAAAAGGTCCCGGCATATG